>CALEYY010000069.1 GCA_937928295.1 uncultured Moraxellaceae bacterium | reverse complement strand
TCGAACCCGGGACCTACTGATTACAAGTCAGTTGCTCTACCAGCTGAGCTATACCGGCATACAGACAAGGCGCGAAAGTATAGGCAGGATTAGAGGATGGCACAAGGCCGAGTTAGCTCTTTTAAGCCACTTATTGATCAACAAGCTTCGGGGATTGAATTAATCGAGAGCAGTCTCTTCAAGAGTACTCGCTGCAGGCTCATGCGCGATGCCAGCTCATCAACGCTCCATGCCTCAAACTGCAGATAATACGCATCCAGACCGATACGCTGAACCCGCCAAGGCTTGGCTGGCACCTCTTCAATCAGGCCCGGCGCACTGGCAGCAGCCATTGGCACTAGGATAGCGGCATCGGTGAGAATGATCGCCACACGCTCCGCCCAGTCCCGGCGAGGAAATACGCCCAGTCTTGAGCATCCCGCAACTGGAGCCGGCGCAACCACCAGCGCAGCCTCGTCTAGAGCAGGAGCAGGCTCTGCAACAAGGGCGAGCTGCGACATCAGCGGCGCAGCTCGCGGTGCGATCGCCAGCAGACTGTGCTCCGCCGGCACAACAGCACCTGCACGACGTGTCACCAGCCCATCCATTTGCAAGACACAGACCAGCAAGATGATCGCCGCAAGCCACAACGCAATCGCCAGCGCCTTCATTGGCCAGCTCCAGGCGGCACAGCCAACGGCCGACCTGAAATCGCCCCCACATAGGCTTGCATGCCGATCAGTAACAGGTCATCCACCACCTGAGCGTTCGGCAGAAACGGCGCCAGATCCCGCGCGTTGCCACCCGTCAGATATAGGCGCGACGCCTGATTCAACGGAGGCTCATGCGCCACCTCACGCACCAAGGCGCAGATGGCACGAATACTTCCATGGCCAACGGCTGCAGCCGTATTCGTGCCCAGGGATTGCGCCTGCCAGTCTGCCTGCGGAAACTTCACACGAACCGTTTCCGCCGCCAACGCACTTTGCTGCATCGCCAGGCCCGGCAAGATATAGCCGCCGGCGTGTTCGCCGCCCTCAGTCAGCACATCCAGCGTAATCGCCGTACCGGCATCCACAACCAGCGCAGCGCCCTCACCCAGTGCCCTCGCCGCCAAGACGCCAAGCCAGCGATCAATCCCCAGCTTTGCTGCATCTTCATATGCCGTCGGCAGAATATCTGTGCAAACACTCACACTTACGGGGGATGGCACCGCATCCAGCCACGGCCTCAGCAATACCGCAGCTTCATCGGCCGACTTCACCGTTGCCAGCACGATGCTCGCCAGAGCCTGCTCGCCCAGCTGCCGCTGCAAATCAGCCGCATCGAGAACACTGCCCTGGCAAAGCACTTGCCCGGCTTGCACCAGCCAGAACTTGGCTCGGGTGTTGCCCTGATCTACATACAACACCGCCTCTTGCATCAGAAGCCCCCCATCATGGCACCGAGGCTGATCTCGCCGGAGTGGCACTTCTGCAGGCCATCTGCCGTCATCACACAGAGACAACCTTGCGCATCAATGCCCTGAGCAATTCCCGTCACTTGTCGCCCGGCAAGCTCAAATCGCACCTCCCGCCCCTGCAGCAAGTCCAAGCGATGCCAACGCGCTATCCATGCCCCCAGACCACGAGCCGCATATTCGTTGAGGAGCTGAATCAAGCGCTCGATCAGGGCATGCAGAAGTTGAGCGCGTGTGCAGTTCGCCACATAGGCAGACAAGTCACTGACCGGACGATCCAGACCATCACGCTCTGCCTGCGTCAGAAATTCATTCAGGCCCACGCCCACAATGATCGAGCTCGGGCCATCACTTGCCGCATCCAGCTCCACCAGAATGCCGCCAAGCTTGGCACCGTTCAGCCATAAATCGTTAGGCCATTTGAGTTGCACAGGGATACCAAAGCCCTCAAGCGCCTCAGCAATTTCAACACCGACAGCAAGCGCCAAGCCCTGCCAGGGCCAGGGACCTTCAGTGACATCGCGTCGCAAACTGAAGGTCAGTTGTCGCCCCGGCGGCGAAAGCCACTCGCGCTCATGACGACCACGGCCGGCACCTTGCCAGTCGGTAATCGCCAGCTGACAAACTGCAGCCGCTGGCTGCTCACGCAGCCAGGTATTGGTCGACGACACGCTATCCAGCAAATTGACCTGCAGCGGTAATGACGCGAACAGAACGCCAAGCGGCTCAGCGCCCCACCATTTATAAGAGTAGCCAAGCTGATAGCCCACGCGGGAACGGGCATGCAGCAACACACCGGCATTGCGCAACGCCTCAACTTGCTTGGAAATAGCCGCGCGACTGCAGCCAAAATGGACCGCAAGAGCCTCTCCGGAGACAGCCGTATCAGGGGACAACAAGGAAAGCAGGCTTTTATTCATGGCAGCAAGCTTAACGCAATCAAAGCCTTGCAGAGCACGCCAAAGCAATCTGTAAAGGCAAAATCCACAAAGCAAAAACCCCTGACCAGAATATCTGATCAGGGGTTCGTGCATTAGGTGCCT
>CALEYY010000068.1 GCA_937928295.1 uncultured Moraxellaceae bacterium | reverse complement strand
CGCCTCGATGCCGTGCTGGCGACGCGTATGACAGAGGTATCCACACTGTTTAGTGGCAATACCGGATTGGCGGCACGCTTTGGTCAGGTGCTTGACGGCTATGCCAGTACAACGGGTGTCATCGAAGGGCGCAGCAACAGTCTGCGCTCGGAAGCCAAGGCGTTGACGGCACAAAAGCAGGCACTGGATTTGCGCATGACTGCCATGGAGGCGCGCTATCGCAAACAGTTCACCGCACTGGATAGCTTGCTTTCCGGCTTTGCCAACACCAGCTCTTACCTGACCCAGCAGCTGGCAAAATTATCGTGAGTTTCTTCAAGTTTCCGGGCCTCGAACCGATAAACAGATCATGTGAATCGTGCCGGCAAGGAGACATGAAATGAAATCTGCAAATGCGTTCGGGGCTCGTGCTTACGCCGATATTGGCCGCCATGCCAGCGTTGAGGCGGCCAGCCCGCATCGTCTGATCCAAATGCTGTTTGACGGCGCGCTGGATCGCATCGCCAACGCCCAGGGCCATATCAGCCGTGGCGACATCGTCGGCAAAGGCCACGACATCGGTCGCGCCATTGGCATCGTCGAGGGCTTGCGCATGAGCCTGGATCGCAGTGTCGAGCATCCGCTCACGGCCAACCTCGACCAGCTTTATGACTATATTTGTCGCTGCCTGTTACGCGCCAATCTGGAGAGCAATCCGGTCTTGCTGGCCGAATCTGCGACCTTGCTGCGCGAATTGAAAACCGCGTGGGACGAGATCCCGGAAGGCTATCGTCATGGCGTGCCGGTGATGACGCCGTCCTCTCAACCTGGCCTGTCTGCCGCCATGGGAGCCTGATCATGAAAGCAGCAGAGGTGATTGTCTTTCCGCGCTCGGCCAGTCCGCAGCGACTTACCTGGAACGGCCTGCTGGCCATGACGCACGAGCTGCTGGCGCAAGCCAGAGCGGGTGACTGGAGTGCTGCGTTGCTCTTGCAGCAACAACGCCGGCCCTTGCTGGAAAGCTATTTTCAGTCACACCCGGAACCGATGGATCGCCATGCTCTGGCCGATGGCATTCGTGTCATGCTGGCACTGGATGCTGAGGTGGCGAAACTGGCGTCGGCACAGCGCGACGATGTCGAGCGCGAGGCGAGAGTCAGCCATCTGGCCGGCGCTGCGGCTAATGTCTATTTGCGCCACCAAGGCTTGTGACCCAGAACGACTGACTGTTGCCGAGACCAACCATGCAAGCCAGCGATAACGCATCACCGCAATCAAGCACCGAGCCTGTCAGCACCGACCTGGCCGACACCATCTGTCTGGAAGGCGTGTTGCCGGTGTCCTGGGCGCAGATGCCCGCCGGCTTTACCGACACTGAATTCAGCGCTATGCATGAGGGTAATCTCATGCTGCTCAATGCCATCGCGGTGATTGACCAGCCGCAGGCTGTCGATGGCGACGAGAGCGGCCTGCTGCATCAAGACATGTTTCGCATCGAAGCCAAGCTCGACTTACTCACCAGCCTGGTTACGCGCCTGCTCGACAAATATTCGCTGGTGCCGCCGCTGGCTTCGGTGACGCTGACCGCGCGCCAGTTCCACTGGCATGGCCATGTGCTGCCGGCCGAACCGGGCATGTCCGGCATCATCGAGATCTATGTGCATCCGCTGGTGGCAGCGCCGCTGAGGCTGCCGGCGCGCATCGAATCTGCCGGCGTTGCCCAGCTCTCCGAGCTGCCGCTGTCGCTGAAGAATGCGCTGGAAAAGTTCCTGTTCCGCCAGCATCGCCGCCGGGTGGCCGAACATCGCTCAGGTCGTTGATTACCAACTTTGTCGTTAATGCATTGTGCTGCTACACAAAGAGACAAAATTCCCGCTGATCTGCACAAGTAGTAGCCAAACCCCCACTGAACTACTCCGTCAAATATCCGACATTCGATGCATGGAAGTCAGAGACGGGCACAAGCCCGCAGGGTGTTCAAAATGGGTCTGGGCGCAGTGGAATCCTTACATGCACAGGTTGCCGTGGTGACATCGCCGCTGGGCAATTCTCCCGCCATCGCACAAGTGCGCCGCCTCATCAGCCAGGTCGCCAACCACAACACGCTGGTATTGATTCAGGGCGAGTCCGGCAGCGGCAAGGAAGTGGTGGCGCGCTCTCTGCACATCAGTTCCGACCGTGTCGGCAAGCCCTTCATCCCCGTCAACTGTGGTGCCATCCCGGCCGACTTGCTGGAAAGTGAATTGTTCGGCCACGAGAAGGGCGCTTTCACTGGCGCTGTTGCCACCCGCAAAGGTCGCTTCGAGATGGCCGAGGGCGGCACGCTCTTTCTCGATGAAATCGGCGACATGAGCCTGCCCATGCAGGTGAAGATCCTGCGTGTGCTGCAGGAACGCTGCTTCGAGCGCGTCGGTAGCAATCAGACCATACGCTGCAATGTCCGCATCATCGCCGCCACGCACCGCGATCTCGATGCCATGGTCGATGCCGGCACTTTCCGGCAGGACCTGTTCTTCCGCCTCAATGTATTTCCGATCCATGTGCCGGCCCTACGCCAGCGCATCGAAGACCTGCCGCTGCTGCTGCAGCATTTCCGCCGCAAGCAGGAAGCTAATGGCGATCAGGCCGCAGACTTTAGTCAGGGCGCGCTGCAGGCACTCATGCACTACAGCTGGCCGGGCAATATCCGCGAGCTGGAAAACCTCGTCGAGCGCCTCGGCATCACCCACGGTGGCGAGCTGGTGCGCGTCAAGGATCTGCCCACGCGCTATGTCGGTCAGGCCAGCGACGACAGCATCGATGCCAAGGCCATGCTGCTCGACAAGCCGCTGCTGTCGGCCATCTCTACCAGCATTACGCTGCCGCGCCAGGAGGCTCCGACTTTGCTCTCGGGCGAGGGCATGGATCTGAAACAGTATTTGCAGGATCTGGAAGTGAACTACATCAACGAGGCACTGCGCCAGGTCGGCGGCGTGGTCTCGCAGGCCGCGAAATTGCTCGGTCTGCAGCGCACCACGCTAGTCGAGAAAATGAAGAAATTCGGCTTGCAGGTGGCTTGGTAACGCTTAATTCGGGAGATCGGTCATGTCAGGCATTTCCGGGGTAGATCAGGTACTGGGGCAGATTCGGGCCATGCGCAGTCTCACGCAGCCGGGAACCGCAGCAGGGATTGGCGCGCCCAACCCCTTGACGAACCCGCTGACGGGCCTGAAGCCGTCGCAGGGCGCGGAGCCGGTCAGCGACTTCAGCAGCTTGCTGAAGTCATCGGTACAGGCCGTCAACGCCACCCAGCAGCAGGCGCAAACCGCCGCCAATGCCTGGGAACGCGGCGACAGCGAAGTCAGCCTCACGCAAGTCATGGTGTCGCTGCAAAAAGCCGATGTTTCTTTCAAAGCCATGATGGAGGTACGCAACAAGATGGTTGATGCGTACCAAGAAGTCATGCGCATGTCGATTTAACGGGATTGCAGAGCAGTCGAGGGCAATACCATGGCACAGGCTACACTCAGCAATCTCACGGAAAAACTCATGCCAGCCACCATGCCGGCTTGGCTGAAGCAGATGTTT
>CALEYY010000067.1 GCA_937928295.1 uncultured Moraxellaceae bacterium | reverse complement strand
GCCACGGCCATCGGCAGCGTCAACCGCTTTCAGGAGACCGTTCATGCGTCTGGAATTCACCAAGATGCACGGCCTCGGCAACGATTTCTTGATGCTCGATCTGGTCTCGCAACGAGTGCGTCTGGACGAGGATCTGATTCGTCGGCTGTCCGACCGGCACTTCGGCGTCGGCTTTGATCAGCTGCTGGTGGTTGAGCCGCCGCATCATCCCGATGTCGATTTCCGCTACCGCATTTTCAATGCCGATGGCTCTGAAGTATCGCAATGCGGCAATGGCGCGCGCTGCTTCGCGCGTTTCGTGCGCGACCGGCGCCTGACCCGCAAGGACACGCTGCGTGTCGAGACCGCCAGCGGCATCATCACGCTGCAAATCGATGGCCAGGGCTGGGTCACGGTCAACATGGGCCCGCCTCGGCTTGAGCCCAGCCAAGTGCCTTTTGTTGCCGATGCCGCTGCGCTCGACTACCGCATTGAAGTGGATGGCGAGCTTTACCAGATCGCCGCCGTGAGCATGGGCAATCCGCATGCCGTGCTGCGTGTCAATGATGTGGATACCGCCCCCGTGGCAACGCTGGGCCCGCGCCTGGAGTCGCACTCGCGCTTCCCGGAGCGCGTCAATGTCGGCTTCATGCAAGTGCTGAATCGTCAGGAAATCAGGCTGCGCGTATTCGAGCGCGGTGCCGGCGAAACTCTGGCTTGCGGCACCGGTGCCTGTGCTGCGGCCGTCGCCGCCATGCGCTGGGGCTTGGTGGATCGCGACATCAGCGTACATTTGCCGGGCGGAGCACTGCGCATCCGCTGGGACAACGACAGCGCCAGCGTGATGATGACCGGCCCGACAGCGCGCGTGTTTGAAGGCGTGCTGCGAGTCAATGATGTCAATGATGACTGAGGCCGCCATGAGCAGTTTGAGCGCCGAACAAGTGGCCGTGTGGCTGCGCAAGCACCCGCACTTCTTCGATGACCATCCGGCCCTGCTCACGCATCTGCACCTCAGCCACGACACCAATGCCGCATCGCTGATCGAGCGCCAGGTGGCTCAGCTGCGTCGCCGCAATGACGAGCTGGAAGAGCGCCTGAACGAGCTGATTGCCATCGCCGGCGATAACGACCGCCTGTTCAGCCAGCTGCGCGAAGTCATGCTCGGCGTGCTCGATGCCGAAAGTGCCGCGCAGCTCGGCACGCGCTTGCACAGTGCCCTGCGCGAGCCGTTTCGCTGCGAGCAGCTGGCTCTGCTGCTGTTTCGCGAGCACTGTGAGCTACCGTGGCGACCGCTAGCGCAACCCGAGTTTGAACAGCATCTGCCCGGCCTGCTGCGCCATCATCATGCCCTTGCCGGCAAATGGCGCCGCGATGAACTGCGCTATCTGTTTGGCGATGATGGTCTGCAACTGAGTTCGGCAGCTCTGATTCCACTGATCGCCGGCGACCGCGCCATCGGCGTCATCGCGCTCGGCAGCACCGAAGCCAGCCACTTCCGCAGCAGCATGGACACTCTCTTCATCACGCATCTGGGCGACATCATTGCGCGCCTGTTGGCCCGCCTCGATCGCGGCAACAATGCCTGACTCTGAGCGCCTCGAACACTTTCTCAGCTACCTCGCCAGCCAGCGCCTGAGCTCACCGCACACGCTCACCGCTTATCGCCAAGACATCACGCGCCTGGCCAATTATCTGAATCAGCAAGGCGTCACCGTCTGGGCCGACTTTCAGCGCGCTCACCTCGAAGGCTGGATTGCCGAGAGCCGCGATGCCGGCCTGGCCATCCGCAGCGTGCAGCGCCAGCTCTCGGCCGTGCGCCGCTTCTACGACTGGCTGGCGCGCACGGGTGAGGCCGGCACGCACCCCACACATGGCTATCAGCTCAAGCGCGTGCGCCAGGACCTGCCGCAAGTGCTTGATGTGGATTTGATGAAGCAGCTGCTGGACGCGCCGCCCCCGCAAGACGAAAAAGCCCTGCAATTATGGCGACGCGACAAGGCCGTGTTGGAGCTGTTTTACTCTTCCGGGCTGCGCCTCGCGGAGCTGTCACAAACTCGCCTCAGTGACATCGACCTGGGCGGCGGCCTCATCACCGTTATCGGCAAAGGCCGCAAGACCCGCGTGCTGCCGGTCGGCAAGATGGCACGCACGGCTATTCTGGACTGGCTGGCCATACGCCCCGATTTTGTCCGCGCCGGCAGCGACAACTGGCTGTTTCTGAGCCAGCGCGGCACGCGACTGAGCGAACGCAGCATCCAGATGCGGATGCTGCATCAGGCCGAACGCATTGGCCTAGACCGACGCCTGTACCCACACTTACTGCGCCATTCGTTCGCCTCGCACATGCTTGAATCCAGCCATGATTTGCGCGCCGTGCAAGAGCTGCTTGGCCATAGTGATATTCGTGCCACACAGATCTACACTCACCTCGACTTCCAACATCTCGCCTCGGTTTACGATCAGGCACACCCGCGCGCGCGCCAGCGCAAGGACGACAAGACATGACGGCCATTTCCCTGCTCACGCTCGACCTCGACAACACGCTCTGGGATGTCGAAAGCGTCATCGTCAAGGCCGATGACGACATGTATACATGGCTGGACCAGCACTGCCCGGCCTGGCGGGCCTTGGGCACGACCGGCTTCAATGCCATCCGCCAGCAAGTGCTGATCGAGCGCAGCGACATCGCCCATGACCTCAGCGCGCTGCGCCTAGCCATGCTGGAGCAGCTTCTGCTGGCTACCGGTTATGACAACGAGCGAGCCAAGGCCGGCGCAGCAGGCGCGTTTGAGGTGTTTCATGCCGGCCGCAACCGGGTCGTCCTGTTTGATGGCGTGGCCGATACGCTGACACAACTGGCCGAGCGCTTCCCCCTGTATGCCCTCAGCAACGGCAATGCCGACCTACAGCGCACCGGCGTGGCACGCTGGTTCCAGGGCCATTTCTCGGCAGCCAAAGCCGGCCACCCCAAACCGCATCCGCGCATGTTCGAGCAAGCCTTGGCACAGGCCGGCGTGCATCCGGGCCAGGCCGTGCACATAGGCGATCATCCGGCGCAAGATGTGGCCGCCGCGCAAGCCGTTGGGCTGCGCTCAGTCTGGGTGAATTTTGCGAATGCCGAATGGCCTTTATCGCGACGGCCGGATGCGGAAATTCGCCACTTCAGCGAACTTCCGCAAGCATTGGACATCTTGATCGAAAATCCGGAAGCCAGCTCGCGCTGTTACTTCAAAAACCTGTTTCAGAGATGACGCTCGCGCTCGTGCAGCGGCGCCACATGCAGCGTGATATCGCAGGCGGTGAGCGTGGCACGCATAGCATCCTCGATACGATCACAAAGCTCATGGGCATCGGCCACTGACAGCTCGCCCGGCACCAGCAGATTGCCATCCACAAAGCGCCGATGGCCCGACTTGCGCGTGCGCAAGGTGCTCAGCTCAACATTCGATGGCAACAGCGCGCCGGCGGCCTGACGCAAGGCCTTCAGCTCGATCTCGGGCAATGCCTCATCCATCAGGCCGGCCAGTGACGGCGCCAGCAGCTTGATGCCGGTCAGCACCAGATGCAGCGACACCGCGAGCGCGATGGCGGGATCCAGCCAAACCTGCGTCGGCCACAGCCAGAGCACGATCAAGCCGCCAATCACGGCCACGGAGGTCCACACATCAGACAGCAAATGCTCGGCATCCGCGCGCAGCGTCAGGCTGTCTTCCTGCTTCGCCACGGCAAACAGTTTCCAGGCCGTGAAGCCGTTGCACAGCGCCGCCACTGCCGCGATGTACAAGCCCCACGACAAGGCCTGCAACGGGGCCGGCGTGAACAATTTGTCCCACGCGGTCAGGGCAATGCCGACAGCCGCCATGATGATCAGCAAGCCTTCTGCAGCCGATGAGAAATACTCGGCCTTGTCATGCCCGAAAGGATGATCGGCATCGGCAGGGCGCGCCGCAATGGTCAGTACCGTGAAGGCCAGCATGGCAGCCGCCAGATTCACCAGCGACTCGATGGCATCCGACAGCAAGCTCACCGAACCGCTGAGCTGCCACGACCAGAACTTCAGCGCCATGGTAACCAAGGCCGTCGCGATCGACAGCAAGGCCATGCGCTGCAAGCGCGACAATGAACTCAGCACGCGCCTTGTCTCAAAGCGATGATTCCGCATCAGGATCCGGCGGCACTTCCTGAATGCGACCACCTGAAGCCAGGAAGCGCTCCATTTCCTCTTCCAGCTGACGACGCAGCGACTCCTTGGCCGACGGGCTCAGTGTTTCCGCCTCGGCGACTTCACTGCGAGCCTTTGCGACGACCTCGGGATCAACATCTACCTCGACTTCCGGCTCAGCATCCGACGCCTCTTCGGCATCATCTTCCGGGCCTTCGTAGTCATAATCGTTATCTGCCATGTTGCATCTCCACACCAGCGTTTGCGCCCGTTCTTGGGCATATTGCGCAGACCGCCATTGTCGGCAGCTCAAGGCTGTTTGAACAGTCTGGTATTTTACCGATGGTCTATGTTAGCCCAGTCCGCAGACAAAAAAAGAGGCTCTCGCGAGCCCCTTTTTTGTGTGATTGCGTTACCGCAGCGATCAGCTGTTGTAGGCGCGCTCACCATGCTCGGCCAGATCCAGACCTTCACGCTCGGCTTCTTCCGAGACACGAATGCCCATGACCAGATCGAGAGCTTTCAGGATGATGAAGGTCACCACGGCCGACCACACCACAGCCACCACCACACCGGTGAGCTGGCTGGTGAGCTGTGCAGCGAGATCATAGGCAGCTGTACCGGCCGGATCAGTGGAGTAGTCCACCACACCTGCGCCACCCAGAGCCGGGTTGACGAATACACCCGTCAGCAGGGCACCGACAATACCGCCAGCGCCATGGATGCCAAAGGCGTCCAGTGCATCATCGTAGCCAAGCTTGGCCTTCAGCCACATGACAGCGAACAGACAGACCAGAGCCGTTGCCACGCCGATCACCAGCGCACCACCAAGACCGACGAAGCCGCAAGCTGGCGTGATGCCGACGAGGCCGGCGATAGCGCCCGACACCGAACCCAGCAGCGAAGCCTTGCCCTTGATGGCCCACTCGACCAGTGTCCAAGTCATGGCAGCCACAGCGGTCGCAAACAGGGTGTTGGCAAAGGCGAGCACAGCGTAGTCATTGGCTTCGAGGTTGGAGCCGGCGTTGAAGCCGAACCAGCCGACCCAGAGCATGGCCGCACCAATCAAAGTCATGGTCAGGCTATGCGGAGCCATGGATACCTTGCCGTAACCCGTACGCTTGCCAATCACGATGGCTGCAACTAGGCCCGCTACACCGGCGTTGATGTGCACCACAGTGCCGCCTGCGAAGTCGATGGCACCCTTGCCGAACAGGTAGCCCGAAGCACCCGCGTAAGCGCTGGGGCCGCCCCAGTACCAGACCATGTGCGCCATCGGCAGATAGGCAAAGGTGAACCAGAGTGCCGAGAAGATCATGACCGCGCTGAACTTCATACGCTCGGCAAAGCCACCCACGATCAGCGCACAGGTAATGGCTGCGAATGTCAGCTGGAACATGGCGAACAACAGTTCGGGAATGACCACGCCCTTGCTGAAGGTTTCAACCACCGCGCCAACACCGACACCATTCATGAAGACTTTCGAGAAGCCGCCAATGAAAGGATCAAGTGCCGCATTTGGATTGGTTGTGAATGCCAGCGAATAGCCATAGAGAACCCAGAGCACTGCCACCAGCGAGAAGATGCTGAACACCTGCATCAACACCGACAGCATGTTCTTTGTGCGCACCAAGCCGCCGTAGAACAAGGCAAGACCCGGGATGGACATGAAAATCACCAGCACGGTGGCCAGCAACATCCAGGTGGTGTCACCCTTATCGGGCACGGGAGCGGCAGCAGCCGGGGCAGCGACCTCGGCAACAGCAACAACTTCAGTAACAGCAGGCACTTGCTCTGCAGCAACCACGGTAGCCGCCACGGGGGCGGACGCAGCATCTTCGGCATACAGCGGGGCAGCGCCCAGCATGGAGGTGCTCAAGGCGAGCGCCATTAATAGTTTCTTCACGGTCATACTCCCGTTTCAGCGAATTGAGATGACTTAAATTGCATCCACGCCGGATTCACCGGTGCGGATACGAATAGCCTGTTCCAGCGCTGTCACAAAGATTTTGCCATCACCGATTTTCCCGGTATTGGCAGCCTTGGTAATGGCTTCGATAACTTGATCGAGTTGCTCATCACTGGTGGCAATATCAATTTTTACCTTGGGCAGAAAATCAACGACATATTCTGCACCACGATACAATTCGGTATGACCTTTTTGACGGCCAAAACCCTTTACTTCGGTTACGGTGATGCCCTGCACCCCGATATCCGACAGCGCCTCTCTTACATCATCAAGCTTGAACGGCTTGATAACGGCAGTTACCAGTTTCATGTGGGTACTCCTGGGGTGGGGTGAGCTGCCCCGAAGGGCAGCTCAGTTTTCAATTAAAACAGTTATTTAGAATGACTTTGAAACCGTTGCGACTACGCGGCCTTCGGCATTTTCGCCATACACAGATTGTGCAATCTTGTCGGAGCCGACATAAGCCAACTCAACACCAAGACCTTCAACAGTCGTATTTACGCCTGCCTTGTAATCAAAATAAGCATCGCTGGTACCCAAAAATGCATTAGTACCGTCGTTATCAAACTTATTCCAGCCAACATGGGCCGTTGCATTGATCTTATCAGTCACGGCCATACCGTAATCTGCCGATACATAAACAAATTTGCCAGTTTCAGCAAAGTAATCTGGCGAATAGGCAACGCCTACTTTGGCACCCTTGTAAGTAGCCGAAGCATAAACTTCATCGTAAGTGCTGGTGGTGGCCTTGTCAGCGCCTGGGTAGTTATAGCGCATTACACCCACATCGTAGCCAACATCGCCCTGCGAGCCGGCATAGCCCAACAGCGTGTCCAGCTCAAGGCCGGATGAAGTGCCTTGCAGAGTTGCCTCTTGGCTAATGCTCGAGCCCCAAGCCGTGAAGTACACGCCCGTGTTATGCGTAACCGTGAAAGAGCCTTGTACAGCCATGTTCTCGGCAGACTGAGAAATACCACGGAACAAGTAATCACTTGTCAGAGCAACAGAACCCGATGTCTTTACTGCGGCCTGTGCAGCACCGGCAGCCATCAAAGAGGCAACAACAACAGCGTAAGACAGTTTGGACAGCTTCATGGTTACAGCTCCAGTTTCTTTTTGGGTTAGCGCCGCGATCTTTGTCGCGGACTACCATCAGGTATTAGCAGATGTCATGCCAACTTCATCAGACCAGAGTGACCAAAGGGTCTTATCGCCCGACCAACGGTGAGCAATAAGACCCTTTTTGCTGCAGATAACCCTTATTCATAGGCCGATAGCTCGGCCTGCAGAAGCCTTGGAACAAACTACCCACCGGAAAATAAGACGAATACTTCACTTCACTCGCAGCCTCGCACCAAAAAAGCGCGAATACACGACGAAATGACGCTTGGAATCACATTTCTCCGGCCGGCGCACCAAACCAGTGCCATCATTCAGCTCGTGTCTACTCGCTTGACTTGCTCGCAAGCAAACGCACTGAGGTAGAATCTGACTATCGTTAGGGAGTAGCACATGGCCATAGAACAACTCATCAACCGGCTCGGGCAACAATTCGGCGAACGCCTGCCGAGTCAGCTCAAAACAGCTCAACATGAACTGGAAGAGCATCTCAAGGTGATTCTGCGCGATACCTTGTCACGCATGGAGCTGTTGACGCGCGACGAATTTGATGTGCAACAAACGCTGCTGGCCAAAACACGTGCCAAAGTTGATCTGCTCGAGCAGCAATTGCGCAGCCTTGAGGCACAGCTCAATGCACAGGCGACTCCACGCTAGACCACCCATGCGTTGCGCAAGCGAAAAAAAACCGGAGATGACACTCCGGTTTTTTTTCGCTTGATGGCTGCATTACTTCTTTTTGGCTTTGCCCTTCACGGCTGCCTTTTCAATGCCCAGCAATTCAATCTTGAATTTCAGCAATGCATTCGGCGAAATCGGACCAGCACCCGCTTCACCATAGCCCAGCTTCGACGGAACAAAGAGCTCGGCTGTAGTGCCCACCGGGAAAAGTTGCAAAGCTTCTGTCCAACCCGGAATCACCTGATCGAGCTGAAAGGTCGCTGGCTCGCCACGGTTGTAGGAGCTATCGAACACCGTACCATCAAGGAAGCTGCCCTCGTAGTGAACCTTGATGGTTTCCTTGGCTTTTGGCTTGATGCCCGTGCCTGCCTTAAGAATGTGATATTGGAGGCCAGAGGCTGTCGAAACAACGCCGTCAACCTTGGCGTTTTGCTCCAGGAAGGCTGCACCCGCTGCTGCATTTTCTTTGCCGAGCTTTTCCATGTTTGCCTGCAAAACAGCCAGACGCTGCTCCTTGTAACGACTGATCGCGGCCGTGCGCTCTTGTGGCGTCAGCAAGCTTTCCTTTTTAGCAAACGCATCACGGAAGCCGCGAATGAAAGTCTCAATGTCGAGATCAGGAATCTGCTCGCCACTGCCTTGACCATTCAAATAGCCGATGCTGTACGCAAATTGCTCACCATCAACAACAGGCTTCTTACCCGAATTCGGAGCCAAAGCAGGCGCTTGGGCGGTGGCGGGCGCGGCAGCAGCAACGGCCAACTCTTCTGCCCAGGCGGGGAGACTTGAAACAAGCAGTGTGCCGGCGATTGCCAGCGAGAGAGCGACGCGACGCATGTACAACTCCGATGCGGAAGAAATTAATTTGATTCCGAGCATAATGGCAACATCGCGACGAATACCACCCCGCAAACGCTGATTGGCCGACAAAATGCGGGAAATTACCTGTCTTGTTCTCGCTTTTTCAAAACCCATCAGATAACTTCACTCATGCATAAACAAAGAGAGGAAATCTCCATGCCCGCTGCAAAAAAGAAAGCCTCGCCGGTCAAGGCCAAAGCTGCTCAAGCAGCGAGTGCTGTCGAGACCAAAGTAGACAAGATGAGAGCTGATGTTGAGAAGCAAGCTGCCAAGGTTCGTGAGCAGATTCAGAAGGTGGTTGAGCGTGCCCAGCACGAAGCAGAGCAATATGTGGAAGCGGCTCGCAAGCTCGTGGACAAAGCGGAAGCCAGCTACAAGGATGTGCAGGTCAAGCTGCAACAACAAATGAGCAAGGTAAAGGCATCTGGCGACAAGGAGCTGGTTAAGCTCATCAACGATCGTACAAAGCAAGCGCAAGTCGAAGCCAAGGCTGCCGTTGCCGCCGCCAAGAAAGACTACGAACAAGCCCGCAAAGCCATTACATTGTTGCAACAGAAAAGTGAACTGAAAGCCTATGTTCAGGCCAAGCTGAAAGGCGACGCCCTGGCTGCGAAAAAAGCGGCGGCCCCAAAGCCGGCCGTAAAAGCCGCTCCAGCAAAAGCACCCGTAAAGGCACCTGCAAAAGTCGTTGCTAAACCAGCTGCCAAGCCAGCGCCGGCAAAAGCTGCCGCCAAGCCAGCTGCTGCCAAGCCGGCAGCCGTCGCCGCAAAACCGGCAGCCAAACCAGCTGTAGCCAAGCCAGCAGCTG
>CALEYY010000066.1 GCA_937928295.1 uncultured Moraxellaceae bacterium | reverse complement strand
GTCGGTGCGCAGCTGCGGCGTCAGCGTGTGGCGAACATTGCTCACCGGCGCGAAACCGGTGACCACCAGCGACATCGGCGAGGTCACGGCCTTCTTCTCGGCACCATCTTCCCAGACCGTGCGCATGGACATGGAGTCCTTGCCGACCGGAATGGTCAGGTTCAGCGCCGGGCACAGCTCCATGCCAACTGCGTACACGGCATCAAACAGATCTTCATCCTGCTTGCCGGCACCGGCAGCCGCCATCCAGTTCGCCGACAGCTTGATGTCGGACAGCTTGGCAATGCGCGCCGCCGCGATGTTGGTAATGGTCTCGCCCACAGCCAGACGGGCCGACGCCGCCGCATTGAGGATGGCCACCGGCGTACGCTCGCCCATCGCCATCGCTTCGCCGGTTTCGGTCTTGAAGCCGGTCGCGGTCACGGCAACATCGGCCACCGGTACCTGCCAGGGGCCGACCATCTGCTCACGGGCCACGAGGCCTGTCACCGAACGGTCGCCGATGGTGATAAGGAATTGCTTGGACGCCACCGCCGGCAGGCGCAGCACGCGCTCGGCGGCATCGACCAAAGTGATGCCTTCGGCATTGAAAGCCGGCTGCGCCAAGGCTTTGCGCTCGAAGCTGCGCTGCATTTTCGGCGTCTTGCCGAGCAGCACCTGCATGGGCATATCCACCGGATTGTTGCCGAACTGCGGATCGGCCACGGTCAGATGACGCACTTCCGTCGCTTCGCCGAGCACGGCAAACAGCGCCCGCTCACGCTCGCAGATGGACTGGAACAGCGCCAGGCTGTCCGGCTCGATGGCCAGCACATAGCGCTCCTGCGCCTCGTTGCACCAGATTTCCACCGGCGCCATGCCCGACTCCAGGCTGGGGATGGCACGCAGGTTCAGCGTCGCGCCCAGCTCATGATCGTTGACCAGCTCCGGCATCGCGTTCGACAAACCACCCGCGCCCACATCGTGAATCGCCACGATGGGGTTGTTCGCGCCCATGCTCCAGCAGGTATCGATGACTTCCTGCGCACGCCGCTCCATCTCCGGGTTGTCGCGCTGCACCGAGGCGAAGTCGAGATTTTCGGCGCTGGCACCACTGGCCATCGACGATGCCGCGCTGCCACCGAGGCCGATCAGCAGCGCCGGGCCACCGAGCACAATCAGCAGATTGCCGGGCTGGATCGCGTTCTTCTGCACATGATCTTCGCGGATGTTGCCGTAGCCGCCGGCGATCATGATGGGCTTGTGATAGCCCGCCACTTCCGCGCCATTGACGCCGTTCACGGTCATCTCGAAGCTGCGGAAATAGCCGCACAGCGCCGGACGGCCGAATTCGTTGTTGAACGCCGCGCCGCCAAGTGGGCCATCAATCATGATGTCCAGCGCGGTCACGATGCGGCCGGGCTTGCCATAGGGCCTTTCCCAAGGCTGCGCGAAACCGGGGATGTTCAGGTTGGACACGGTGAAGCCGGTGAGGCCGGCCTTGGGCTTGCCGCCGCGACCGGTCGCACCTTCGTCGCGAATCTCGCCGCCGGAACCGGTGGACGCGCCCGCAAACGGCGAAATCGCTGTCGGGTGGTTGTGCGTCTCCACCTTCATCAGAATGTGTACGGGCTCTTGGCTGAAACCGTAGGCGGTGTCGCCGCCGACGCGGTAGAAGCGCTCGGCATCATGGCCGACGATGACCGCCGCGTTGTCCTTGTAAGCCGACAAAATGTCAGTGCTGTAATTCTCGTAAGTGTTCTTGATCATGCCGAACAGCGACTTCGGTGCCGGCTTGCCATCGATGGTCCACGAAGCGTTGAAAATCTTGTGACGGCAATGCTCGGAGTTGGCCTGCGCGAACATCATCAGCTCGATGTCATTCGGGTTGCGACCGAGCTGCGTGAAGTTATCGACCAGATAATCGATTTCGTCCGGGCTGAGCGCGAAGCCCTGCTCGCGATTGGCGTTGACCAGCGCTTCGCGGCCACCACCGAGAATATCGACCGAGGCCAGCGCTCGCGGTGCTTCGTGCGTGAACAGCACGCTCGCGGCCTCGGCCGAGTCGAGCACCACTTCCGTCATGCGATCGTGCAGCTGCGCGGTCAGCGCCAGCCACTCGGCAGCATCTAACCCTTCAGCGCCAGCCAGCCAGTAGGCCGTGGCACGCTCGATGCGACGCACATCCGTCAGCCCGGTGTTGCGAGCGATGTCGGTCGCTTTCGACGACCACGGCGAGATCGTGCCCGGTCGCGGCACCACCACGGCGAGCCGGCCTTCGTCCGCCCCGGCTTCGGAGAGCGCATCGCCATAGGTCAGCAGCGCCTGCAACTGCGCGGGAGCCTCGCTCAAGTCGGTTTCCACCAGATGCAACCAGCGCGCGCTGAGCGCCGTCAACATCGGAAATTCGGCTTGCAGGTCTTGCAACAGGCGGGTTTGGCGGAAAGCAGACAGCGCGGGCGCGCCAGACAAAATCAGCATGGATGGTCTCGCGGAGCATCGGGAGGAATAAAAGTTGGCGGTATTGTAGCGAAAAACAGGCCGTCTCGGGCAGGGACTTAAGCGCCCTGAAGCCGCTAAATCCGCGGCGAAACCACGCGCCAAATCCTGTGCGCAGCTGGCCCATCATTGTCAGACAATCCAGCGCTTCTCGTCTGCCCAGTCTGGACACCCCACCGCCAACTGACTAGAGTCGGCATTAACGGCACCGTCATGGGTGCGCCAGAGCAAGGTCAGCGATGACTAGCGCCAGAAGCAAGAAACGCCTGAAACCGCATCGCAAGTTGATGCAACAGCTGCAACGCCTGAACTCACGCCATCTGCGCGTGACGCTCGGGCTTTCGCTGGCAGCAGGCACTATGGCCTTGCAACCGACGCTCAATGGCCTGCAACAAATACGCAATTCCGGCGAGCTTCACCTCGTTGGCGTCAGCAGCCCCACTACTTTTTACCAGCGCGATGGCCACACGCACGGCCTGCAGTTCGAGCTGGCGCAGCAATTTGCCAACGAACTGGGCGTGAAACTCGTGGTTGATCCGGTGGACGACTCGCAGCAAGTGCTGAAGACCGTGCGCCGCAATCAGGCCCAGCTCGCCCTCACCGAACTCGCCGCTCACGATCAACGCCTCAGCCGTCTGCGTGTCAGCGCCCCACTGGTGGAATTGCAGCAGCAGCTAATCCAGCGCAACGATCGCCTGCAGCCCACAGAAGTCGATGACCTGCGCCAGAGCACCATTGCCGTCATCGCCGGCAGCCGTGAAGCTAAGCACCTGCGCACCGCGCTCGCCGATGTCGATGGCGTGCGTCTGGTCGAATTTAAGGAAGGCGACTCACTGGATCTGCTGACGCTGCTGGATCAGGGCAAGATCGATTATGTCGGCATGACCGACCAGGAATTCGACGCCTATCGCCCGCTGTTCCCGAACCTGCGCGATGGCCTGTCGTTTGAACGCAACGATGCCGTCGCCTGGGTCTTCCTGAAGTCGGCCGATGAAAGCCTGTATCAGGCCGCGCAGAATTTCCTGGCGCGCAAGCAGGCCGATGGCACGCTGGAGCGTCTGGCCGCCTTTTATGGCTCCGGTGACGCCTTCAATCGTTACGGCGCGCAGAGCTTCCAGAAAGACATCGCGCTGCGTCTGCCTCGCTACCAAAATGACTTTGAGAAACAGAGTGGCCAGCAGGGCCTGGACTGGCGTTTGCTCGCCGCCATCTCGTATCAGGAATCACATTGGGATGCCAATGCGATATCGCCGACCGGCGTTCAGGGCCTGATGATGCTGACGCAAGGCACCGCCAACCTGATGGGCGTGAAAAATCGTACGCATGCGCGTGAAAGCATCAAGGGTGGTACCGCCTACTTCAAGCAGATCATGGACAAGCTGCCGGCCAGCGTGCAAGAGCCTGACCGCACCTGGATGGCCCTCGCCGCCTACAACATGGGCCCCGGCCACATGATCGACGCGCGCAAGCTGACCCGCCGCCTCAAGGGCGATGCCGATAGCTGGCTCGATGTGTCGCGCAATTTGCGTCAGCTGGCGCTGAACAATCGTGCCAGCGGCAAACCGGCGCCGGATGTAGCTCAGGCGCTGCATTATGTTCAACAGGTACGCCGCTATTACGATGCGATTGCCTTGAGTCACGATGCCGATCGCGCTCAGCAGCGTGTGGCCCAGCTCGACTACGACATCACGCTGCCGGGCCGACTGACCCAGTAAGCGCTACTGACCTAGCCTCACTCCCCGAGCCCTATTCCCCAAACCTCACTCCCCGAGATAAGCCGCGCGCACACGCGGATCGGCGGCCAACTCAGCCGCCGGCCCCGACAGCGTGATCTCGCCCGACTCCATCACATAAGCGCGACTGGCAATGTCCAGTGCCTGCTTGGCATTCTGCTCGACCAGCAGCACCGCGGTGCCATCCGCCACAATCTGCCCGATGATCTTGAAGATCTGCTCGATCAGAATCGGCGCCAGACCCATCGACGGCTCATCCAGCAGCAACAACCGTGGCCGGCTCATCAGCGCACGGGCAATCGCCACCATTTGCTGCTCGCCGCCCGACAGCGTGCCGGCGAGTTGCGCGCGACGCTCCTGCAAGCGCGGAAACATCGCCAGCATGCGGGCCATGTCGGCACTGATGCCAGCACGATCATGGCGGCTGTAAGCCCCCATCTGCAGGTTTTCCAGCACGGTCAGGCGCGGAAAGATGCCTCGGCCTTCCGGCACCAGCGCCAAGCCACGACCCACACGGGCATGTGCCGGCAGCTGCAGCAGATCCTCGCCGGCATAGCGCAACGCACCGCTGACGGGCTTGATCAAGCCGCCCAGCGCACCCAGCGTCGAACTTTTGCCGGCGCCATTGGCACCGATCAGCGACACCAGCTCGCCCTCGCCCACCGTCAGGCTGATGCCGCGCACGGCTTTAATGCCGCCGTAATGAATGGTCAGATTGCTGACTTCAAGCAGGCTCATCAGGCCGCGCCTCCGAGATAGGCCGCAACCACGCGCGGGTCATTGCGCACCTGCTCCGGCCGACCCTCGGCAATGAGCTGGCCGAAATCCAGCACCGCTACACGGTCGCACAATCCCATGATCAACTTCACATCGTGCTCGATCAGCAAGACCGTGATGCCATCGGCGCGAATACGCTCCAGCAGCAGCTTGAGCTGCGCCGTCTCGGTCGGGTTCATGCCAGCCGCCGGCTCGTCGAGCGCGAGCAGACGCGGCTCCGTAGCCAACGCCCGGGCAATCTCCAGGCGACGCTGATCACCATACGACAACTCATGCGCCAGGCTGTTGGCGAGACGACGCGGCAGGCCGACATAGTCCAGCAAGGCCAGCGCCCGCTGCCGGATTTCGACCTCTTCAGCCTGCGCCGCACGCGTATTGAGGATGGCTGACCAGATGCCGGTTCGCGTACGGGCATGACGCCCGACCATGATGTTTTCCAATGCGGTCATAAAGTCGAACAGGCGAATATTCTGGAAGGTGCGGGCAATGCCGCGCTGCACGATGTCGCTGGCCTTCAGGCGCAGACTCATGGCCTCGCCGGCAAACCGGCGCTCGCCAGCATCGGCCTGATACAGCCCGGTGATGACATTGAACAGCGTGGTCTTGCCAGCACCATTCGGGCCGATCAGCCCGTAGATCGAACCTTCGGGAATGCTCAGGCTGACGCCATCCAGCGCCTTGACGCCACCAAAGCGCTTGCTGATATTGCGCAGAGCCAGCAGCTCGACGGCATCAGTCATGATGCAGCTCCTGCGCCCGACGCCGCGACGGCCAGAGCCCGGCCGGGCGGAACAGCATGATCAGGATCATCGCCAGCCCGAACAACAGCATGCGCAGATTCTCCGGATCGACCACCATGCGCCCGAACAGCTCGCGCTGCAGCGGATTGATGACCGCGCGCAGCAACTCCGGCGTCAGCGTCAGCAGCACCGCGCCAAGAATCACACCGGCGATGTTGCCCATGCCGCCGAGCACGACCATGCAGAGAATCATCACCGACTCCATCAGCGTGAAGCTTTCCGGGCTCACAAAGCCCTGGAAGGACGCAAACAGACCGCCGCCGATGCCACCAAAACTGGCCCCCATGGCAAATGCCAGCAGCTTCATGTTGCGGGTGTTGATGCCCATGGCGCTGGCCGCGATTTCATCTTCGCGAATCGCTACCCAGGCACGGCCGATGCGGGAGTTTTCCAGGCGCTGGCAAATCACCACCACCACAAACACCAGCGCCAACAGCAAATAGAAATAGAGCTGCGCCGAGCCCAGAGACATGCCGCCCAGCTGCAGCGAACCCCCGAGCGAAAAGCTGCCAACGCTGACAGGGTCAATACCGCTAATGCCCTGCGGGCCGTTGGTGATGTTGATCGGGCGATCCAGATTGTTCATGAACAAGCGCACGATTTCGCCGAAGCCGAGCGTGACGATAGCGAGATAGTCGCCGCGCAAACGCAAAGTCGGCGCCCCCAGCAAGGCCCCGGCCAGACCGGCAGCCATCGCCCCCAGCGGCAAGATCAGCCAGGCCGACCAGTGCAGATCGAAATGCGGCGAAGCCAGCAGCGCAAACAGATACGCGCCTACGGCATAGAAGGCGATATAGCCGAGATCGAGCAGGCCGGCATAGCCCACAACGATGTTGAGCCCCAGCGCCAGCACGGCATAGAGCAGACAGAAATCGAGGATACGCACCCAGTACGGGCCAAGCGTGGCACCGACCCAGAGCGGCGCTGTCAGCAAGAGCGTGAGCAGAATGAGCTTGCCGGCGCGGGTCTCCGCGAGACGCAATAGCGACGTCATCATGGCCGGTCCGCCAGACGCTCGCCGAGCAGGCCGGAGGGCCGGAAGACCAGCACCAGAATCAGCACCAGAAAGGCGAAGACATCCTGATACTGGCTGCCCAGAAAGCCGCCGGTGACATCGCCGATGTAACCGGCGCCCAGGCTCTCGATCAGACCCAACAGCAGGCCGCCAACGACCGCACCGGCAAGGTTGCCGATACCGCCCAGCACTGCCGCCGAGAACGCCTTGAGGCCGAGCATGAAACCCATGTAGGCATGCGCCTGACCATAATTGGCCGTGACCATCACGCCAGCCACCGCCGCCAGCACAGAGCCGATGACAAAGGTGCTGGCGATAACGCGATCCACCGACACGCCCATGAGGCGCGCCACCGACGGAGCCTGCGCCGTGGCTCGCATGGCGCGCCCGAGCCGGGTGTGATGCACCAGCAGCAGCAAGCCGACCATGAGCACGCCGGAAAGCCCGACGATCACGCCCTGCACCGGCAGAAAAGTCGCCGCGCCGAGGTGAATCGGCTCATGCGGCAGGATGTCTGGAAACGGAATGTACTGACGCCCCCAGATCATCATGGCGACATTCTGCAAGACGATGGACACCCCAATGGCGGTGATCAGCGGCGCCAGGCGCGGCGCATTGCGCAAAGGCCGGTAAGCCAGGCGCTCGATGCCGGCACCGAGCAAGGCGCAGACCGGCACTGCCATCAGCAGGCTGCCGGCGAGCAGCAAGAAAGGAGAGACATCGAGATTCAGGCCAAGCAGCCAGCCCAGACAGGTAATGGTGACCATGGCACCGATCATCACGACCTCGCCATGAGCGAAGTTGATCAGGCCGAGAATGCCGTAAACCAGGGTGTACCCCAGCGCAATCAGGGCGTAGATGCTGCCCAGAATCAATCCGTTGACCAGCTGTTGCGACAGGATATCCATTGACTCAGTTCGACTCGACCGTCTTCAGAACCTGCCACTCGCCCTTCACGGCCTTGTAGACCGTGATCGAGCCCTGCTTCAGGTCGCCCTTGTCATCGAACTGGATGCGCGAGGTGATGCCTTCGTAGTCGGTCTTTTTCAGCTCGGGAATGACCTTGGCCGGCTCGGTGCTGCCAGCGCGCTGCATGGCCCGCGCCAGCACCTGCATGGCGTCATAGCAATACGGCGCATAAAGCTGGATCTTGCCGTACTGGCTCTCGAAGCGCTGCTTGAACTCCGGGCCCTTGGCCAGCGTTTCCAGCGGACGCCCCGGCAGCGACGCCACCACGCCATCGGCAGCTGGGCCGGCGAGCTTCATGAACTCGGCGGTGTGGATGCCATCGCCGCCAAGCAGCTGGCTGGTCAGACCGAGCGAGCGCATCTGTCGTGCCATGGGCGCGCCCTGGCCATCCATGCCGCCAAAGAACAGCAGATCCGGCTGCTTGCCCTTGATCTTGGTGAGGATGGCGGTGAAGTCAGACGACTTATCGCTGGTGTATTCACGCACGATGACCTTGCCGCCAGCCGCCACGGCGGCCTTCTCGAACTCGTCAGCGATACCCTGACCGTAAGCGGTGCGGTCATCGATGATGGCAATCTGCT
>CALEYY010000065.1 GCA_937928295.1 uncultured Moraxellaceae bacterium | reverse complement strand
CGGTTTCCGATTAGCGGCCTGATCTTCAGCTCGGCAGAGATTGCCAGGTCAGGTGCAGGCGCAGGTCGAATTCGAGCTGGGCATAGCCCGGCGCCATGTGTTCGCAGAGCTGGTAGAAGGCCTTGTTGTGATCCAGCTCTTTCAGGTGCGCGAGCTCGTGCACCACGATCATCTTGAGAAATTCCGGCGGCATGGCCTTGAACAGCGAGGCGATGCGAATTTCGCGGCTGCTGCGCAGGCGGCCGCCGTGGTTGCGCGATTGCCGCGTGTGCAGGCCGAGCGCGTTCTGGATCACATCGAGTTTGCTGTCGTAGCAGGTGCGGTCGATGGCGGGGGCGTTGCGCAGATGTGCCTGCTTGAGTTCGGTGACATAGGCATGCAGCGCCTTGTCGGACTGAACCGTGTGGCGCTCCGGGTATTTCCGGCTCAGGTAATCACCGAGCTGACGGCTCTCGATCAGGCCCGAGACCTTGGCCAGCAAGGGCTCCGGGTATCCGCTCAGATAGCGCCAGTGTAGGTTCGACATGCTGTTGGTATTCCTTGTGTATGGCGTGCCTGCAGTTGGCATCGCTTATGCAACAGCACCCTCAGAGTGCCCTGAAAATCCGTCAAAAAGTTGACGGGCTGTGGCCTGGTGAGGTGCCCCATGTTGCCCATGACTCGCATTATCGATGCCAAATTCTGCCTTTGCATCTGTTTCGTCAAAGGTCTGTTCAAACTCATAGATGAGCTGGATCGCCAGGACATGATTGATGTGCTGACGGTGGAGCAGCGCGCACGATTGGGTTGGTGGGACTATCAATAGCCTAGCAATTATCCCGCTTGTGACAGTGAGGAATGCGGCGCCTCCGTTATCATGGCTGCTTCACTGGTCTTGAGTAGCGCCGATGTTTGCCTGGTTTGAGCGTCGTCTGGACCCTTTCCCGCCGGAAGAACCGCAAGAGCCGCCACGCACGCTGGTGGCATTCTGTCTGCATTACACCCGTGGTGCCTGGCCCTGGCTGACGGCCTCGGCCATCCTCATCGCGCTGATTGCTGTGGCTGAAGTCTGGCTCTTCGGTTTTCTCGGCGATATCGTCAATTGGTTGTCGCATCAATCGCGCGAGACCTTCTGGGCGACGCAGCGCTGGCAGCTGCTGGGCATGGCCGCCGTCGTGCTGGCCTTGCCGGTGATGACCTTCATGCATTCCCTGCTCAATCATCAGACGCTGATGGGCAACTACCCCATGCGCATCCGCTGGATGGTTCACCGCTACCTGCTGCGCCAGTCCATGGCGTTCTATCAGGACGAGTTCGCCGGGCGCATCGCCACCAAGCTCATGCAGACGGCGCTGGCCGTGCGCGAGTGCGTGATCAAGCTCATTGATGTGCTCAATTACATCATTGTCTATTTCATCGGCACGGTGGTGCTGATCGCCAGCGCCGACTGGCGGCTGGCCATGCCGCTGCTGGCCTGGCTGGCGTGCTATCTGCTCATGCTGCGCTATTTCGTGCCGCGCCTGAGCCGAGTTGCGCAAACGCAGGCCGATGCGCGTTCGCTGATGACGGGCCGGATCGTGGACAGCTACACCAACATCCAGACCGTGAAGCTGTTTTCGCATGCGCAGCGAGAAGCGTCGTTTGCCCGCGAAGGCATGGGCGAATTCATGGTCAGCGTGCATGGCCAGATGCGCTTGGTGACGCAGCTTAATGTCACGCTGTACAGCCTCAATGCCGTGCTACTGCTATCGGTGGCCGGGCTGGCGTTGTCGCTGTGGTTGGATCAGCTGATTGCCGTCGGGGCCGTGGCGGTGGCGCTCGGGCTGGTGCTGCGCTTGTCCGGCATGTCGCAGTGGATCATGTGGGAAGTGTCGGCGCTGTTCGAGAACATCGGCACCGTGCAGGACGGCATCAGCTCGATTGCCCGGCCGCATCGCGTGGAGGATGTGCCTCAGGCGCCGGCGTTGGCGATTCAGGCTGGCGACATCGTGTTTGATCGGCTGCGCTTTCACTACGGCAAGGCCGCCGGCGTGTTCGAGGATTTGTCGCTGCATATCCGGCCGGGCGAGAAGGTCGGGCTGGTCGGGCGTTCAGGCGCGGGCAAGTCCACGCTGGTCAATCTGCTGCTGCGCTTCCACGATCTGGAGGGTGGCACCATTCGCATCGACGGACAGGACATCGCGCAGGTGACGCAAGACTCGCTGCGTGCGCAGAT
>CALEYY010000064.1 GCA_937928295.1 uncultured Moraxellaceae bacterium | reverse complement strand
CTGGATGCGCATGCCATCCCTTCAGGCAGCTACGCCATTTATTGTGCCGATGTCGCAGATACGGAGCAGATGGCCAGTCTGGCGAAAGCTTGTATGACACAACAGGGGCTTCCTGATGTGGTGATAGCCAACGCGGGCATCAGCATTGGTGTTGACACCTCGGTGCCTGAAGATCTGGCCGTGATGGCCCGCGTGCTGGGCACCAACGTGATGGGAATGGCCGCCACCTTCGGCCCTTTTATTGCACCCATGGTCGCGCGCGGCTCAGGCACACTGGTGGGCATTGGCAGTGTGGCGGGTATTCGTGGCCTGCCAGGACATGGCGCTTATTGCGCCAGCAAGGCAGCCGTCATCAGTTATTGTGAGAGCCTGCGTGGTGAGTTGCGCCCGAGCGGCGTCAAGGTGCTCACCCTGTGCCCCGGCTACATTGCCACACCGCTGACGCAAAACAACCGCTACTCCATGCCGTTCCTGATGCAGCCGGAAGTATTTGCACAAAAAGCGGAACAGGCCATCAAGGCAGGCAACAGCTACCGCGTGATTCCGTGGCAAATGGGTGTGGTGGCCAAATTGCTGCGCCTGCTGCCCAATGCCTTGTTCGACCGTCTGTTTGCCGGACGGCCACGCAAACCGCGCGCGACAGATTCGTAGCTCCGTCATTGCGAACGAAGTGAAGCAATCCATGACTTCTGGCCTGCATTGACTGCCGCGCTACGCTCGCAGTGACAGCCTAATCAGTTGGGGTCAGAGCACGTCGCTATGAGCGTTGTCTGACCCGCAAGGTATCAGAAATCCCCGCTGGCGCCGCTGGCGAGCGACTCAAACTTGGTGATCTTGTTCAGGAACGCCAGCTTGACCACACCCGTGGGGCCGTTTCGTTGCTTGGCAATGATGACCTCGGCCACGCCGGGTTCCTTGCAGGCATCCTTGGTGTAGTACTCATCACGGTAAATGAACATGATGATGTCGGCGTCCTGCTCGATGGCGCCGGACTCGCGCAGGTCGCTCATCATCGGCCGCTTGTCGGGCCGGCTCTCGACGCTGCGGTTGAGCTGCGACAGCGCGATCACCGGGCACTGCAGCTCCTTGGCCAACATCTTCAGGCCGCGCGAAATCTCGCCCA
>CALEYY010000063.1 GCA_937928295.1 uncultured Moraxellaceae bacterium | reverse complement strand
CGCCGATGTGCGGGGTCAGAATGACATTGTCGAGACCGCGCAGCGCCGACAGGAATTCTTCGTCGTTGGCTTTCGGCTCTTTCGGGAACACATCAATGGCGGCACCGTTGAGATGCTTGCTCTTGATGGCATCGGCCAGCGCTTCGATATCGACCGTGGTGCCGCGCGCGGCGTTGATGAAGATCGCGCCCTTTTTCATCTTGGCGAATTCGGTCGCGCCCATCATGTCCTTGGTCGACGGCAGTTCCGGCACATGCAGCGTCACCACATCGGCGGTGGCGAGCAGCTCGTCCATGGTGCCGACCTGGCGGGCGTTGCCCAGCGGCAGTTTGGTGACGACATCAAAGTAGATGACCTGCATGCCCAGCGATTCGGCGAGCACCGACAGCTGCGAGCCAATCGAACCGTAGCCGACGATGCCGAGGGTCTTGCCACGGGCTTCGTAGGAGCCTTCGGCCGACTTCGACCAACCGCCGCGATGCACCAAGAAATTCTTCTCGGGGATGCCGCGCAGCAGCAGAATCAGTTCGCCCAGCACCAGCTCGGCCACCGAGCGCGTGTTCGAGAACGGCGCGTTGAACACGGGGATGCCGCGCTTCATGGCAGCCTTGAGGTCGACTTGGTTAGTGCCGATGCAGAAGCAGCCGACAGCGATGAGCTTATTGGCGGCGGCAAAAACTTTCTCGGTCAGCTGCGTGCGCGAGCGGATGCCGACGAAGTGAGCGTCCTTGATCTTCTCGATCAGCGCATCTTCGTCGAGCGCACCGCGCAGGTACTCAATGTTGGTGTAGCCATTGTTGCTGAGCACATCGAGGGCATTCTTGTGAACGCCTTCCAGCAGCAGGAAACGGATTTTGGCTTTGTCGAGGGAGAGCTGGCTCATGGCGCGAGGACTCGTGGCATCAAAAAGGAAGTCGCGAATGTTAGCACAGACTGTCCTGCTGATAGAATGCGCACATTCTTCTCAAGCCCTGTGAGATTGCCATGAGCCTCGCGCCTGAAACTCTGTCCCGCCTGCAAGCCATTGTTGGCGATAGCCGTGTACGCACCGATGCCGACAGCCTGAAGACCTGGGGTTGCGACTGGACGAAAATGTACACGCCGGCACCGAGCGCGATTGTCTTTCCGTCGAGCATCGAGCAGGTGCAGGCGGTGGTGGTGCTGGCCAATGAGGCCGGTTTCGCCATTGTGCCATCGGGCGGGCGCACCGGCCTGTCGGCGGGCGCCGTTGCCGCAGCCGGCGAGGTCGTCATCAGCTTCGACTACATGAACAAGGTGCTGGAGTTCATTCCTGAGGACAGAGCCGTGCGCATCCAGGCCGGCGTGGTCACCGAGCAGCTGCAGAATTTCGCCGAAGAGCAGGGCCTGTACTACCCGGTCGATTTCGCGTCGGCCGGCTCCTCGCAGCTGGGCGGAAACATCGGCACCAATGCCGGCGGCATCAAGGTCATCAAATACGGCATGACGCGCAACTGGGTGCTGGGGCTGAAGGTTGTGACCGGCAAGGGCGACATCCTCGAACTCAACAAGGACATGATCAAGAACGCCACCGGCTACGACCTGCGACACCTGTTTATCGGCGCCGAGGGCACGCTGGGTCTGGTCGTGGAAGCGACCATGAAGCTGGATCGTGCGCCGCGCAATCTGCAGGTCATGGTGCTAGGCACGCCAGATTTCCCGAGCGTGATGAATGTGCTCAAGGCCTTCCAGGCGCGCCTTGACCTGACCGCCTTCGAATTCTTCTCGGAGCTGTCGGTGCAGCTGGTGACGGCGCATCAGGGCATCCCGCGTCCTTTTGATACCGCGACACCGTTCTATGCGCTGCTCGAATTTGAGGCGCTGTCTGACGCTATGGCCGATGAGGCGATGGCCATCTTCGAGCATTGCGTCGGCGAAGGCTGGGTGGTCGATGGTGTGCTCGGTCAGTCCGAGACGCAGGCGAAGAACCTCTGGCGTTTGCGCGAGGACATCTCCGAGACCATCGCGCAGTACACGCCGTACAAGAACGACATCTCAGTGCTGATCCAGCGCGTGCCGGCGTTCATTGCGGACATCGATGCGATTGTGGCGGCGCAGTACCCGGATTTTCGCGTGGTCTGGTTCGGGCATATTGGCGATGGCAACCTGCACCTCAACATCCTCAAGCCGGAGGATTTGGTGAAGGAAGAGTTCTTTGCGAAGTGCAAGAGTGTGAATGTGCAGGTGTTCGAGACGGTGCAGAAGTACAACGGATCTGTGTCGGCGGAGCATGGTGTGGGCATGACTAAGAAGCCTTATCTGACTTATACGCGTTCGCCGATTGAGGTGGAGTATTTGAAGGCCATCAAGCAGGTTTTCGATCCGAACAATGTGATGAATCCGGGGAAGATTTTCGATATTTGAGAGTCAGCTGGCGGAGCGGATTTACCCTGTTCGGGAACGCCGCAAGTCCACCCAGCCCGCGCGCTGCATCGCGCGGTC
>CALEYY010000062.1 GCA_937928295.1 uncultured Moraxellaceae bacterium | reverse complement strand
GCGTTTCATCTTGGAACACAACAAAGGCGAAGGCAAATTAACAGCCAAAACCAAAGTTGCTGCTAAAAAAGTTGCACCCGTGACCAAGAAAGCTGCTGCAAAACCTGCTGCTGCAAAACCTGCTGTTGCAAAGCCTGCTGTTGCAAAGCCTGCCGCTCCGGCAGCAGCCAAGCCGGTAGCCAAAGCACCTGCGGCCAAGCCCACCGCAAAGCCCACCGCCAAACCGACAGCAAAACCTGTCGCCAAGCCTGTGGCAAAACCTGCTGCAGCCAAGCCTGCCGCTCCGGCAACAGCAGCCCCTGCAGCAGCACCCGCTGCCGCGCCGGCAAAGGATGCACCATCGGCTACATAAGTCCGGTAAACTCTGCATCAGTCAACGGGCCTTCGGGCCCGTTGTTTTTTCTGTGCCCGAAAACCCTGATTGCTGCGAGCCCACCATGATTTTTGCCGAGAACCTCAGCCTGCTGCGTAGCGGCCGCCCGCTCTTTGAGAAGGCCAGCTTCACACTGCACCCCGGCTGGAAGATCGGTTTGACCGGCAACAATGGCTGCGGCAAAAGCTCGCTGTTTGCCCTGCTGCGTCGTGAACTGCAGGCGGATGCCGGTACGCTGACTCGCCCGGCCGTCTGGACGGTGGCGCACATGGCACAAGAGGTCGAAGCGCTGGATCAGCCTGCCATTGAGTATGTGCTGGATGGCGATGCCGAATGGCGTCAGCTCGATGTACGCCTCAATGATCTGGATGGCCTCGATGGCACCGAGATGGGCAATCTGTTTGCCCGCTACGAAAGCATCGACGGCTATACCGCGCGCTCACGGGCAGCACAGCTGCTGGCCGGTCTGGGCTTTGCCGAGGGCGATCAGCAGCGCCCGGTGGCGGAGTTTTCCGGCGGCTGGCGCATGCGCATCAACCTCGCGCAAACACTTATGTGTCGCTCCGATCTGCTGCTACTCGACGAACCCACCAACCACCTTGACCTCGATGCCATCATCTGGCTGGAAGACTGGTTGCGCACCTATCCCGGTACGCTGCTGGTGGTTTCTCACGATCGCGACTTTCTCGATGCCGTGGTGGAACACATCCTGCACATCGAGCACGGTGTGCTCACGCACTATCGTGGCAACTATTCGACCTTCGAGCGCACACGAGCCGAGCGTCTGGCGCAACAGACACAGGCCTTCGAGAAGCAGCAGCAGCAGGTGGCTCACCTGACCTCGTTCGTCGAGCGTTTTCGCGCCAAGGCTACGAAAGCTCGGCAGGCGCAGAGCCGGCTGAAGGCCCTGGAGCGCATGACGCTGACGGCACCATCGCAAGTGGATTCCGGGCTGGATATTCGCTTCAAGGCCCCGGAGCGTCTCGCCAGCCCGCTCATGCGTCTGGACGAAGCCGATATTGGCTATGACCAAACGCCGTGGCTGAAGCAAGTCGCGGTCGGGCTTTATCCGGGGGCTCGTATTGGCCTGCTCGGGCCGAATGGCGCCGGCAAGTCCACGCTAGTGAAGGCCATGGTCGGCGAGTTATCCCTGCTCAATGGCACGCGCCTGATCAGCGAACACACGCGCATCGGCTATTTTGCCCAGCATCAGGTGGATCATCTCGATGTGAAGGCAACGCCGCTGCTAATGCTGCAACGCATCAGCCCGAAAACGGACGAGCTGACACTGCGCAACTTCCTCGGCGGCTTCGGTTTTGGCGGCGAGCGTGTGACTTCGGTGATCGCACCGTTCTCGGGAGGTGAGAAGGCCCGGCTGGCACTGGCGCTGATCATCTGGCAGCGGCCGAATGTACTGCTGCTCGACGAACCAACTAACCACCTTGATCTGTCGCTGCGTCATGCCTTGCTGGTGGCCGTGCAGGCGTTCGAGGGCGCAGTTGTGCTGGTGTCGCATGATCGCAACATGGTCTCCGTGATTTGCGATGAGCTCTGGCTGGTTTGCAACGGTCGCGTCGAACGCTTTGATGGCGATCTCGACGACTACACGCAGTGGCTGCGCAAGTGGCGCGCCGAGACAGCACGCGCGGCCGTGACGGCTGCTGGTCAGGCTGCTGGTACAGCCGCCAAGGCGAGCGCAGCAGCAAAGCCGGTCACGGCATCGGAGCCTGCCGCTGCGCCAAAGAAAATCGTGAGATCGGCAGATATCCGCGCGCTGCAGCAGCAACTGGCGAAGCTGGAAAAGCTCATGGCCGACCACCAGCTCACGCTGGATCAATGCGGCGCGCAGCTGAGCAGCTCATCCATTTACGAAACGGCACGCGCTGCAGACTTGAAGAAGACGCTCGCCAGCCAAGCAGCAGCGCAAGCGGCACTGGCTGATGCCGAAGCCGAGTGGCTGACAAAAAATGACGAGCTGGAAGCTCTGAACGGCTGAAGCTCAAAAAACTCAGAAATGGAAGACGGCATTGCCGGTGGCAATCAGCACATCGTCCTCATTGCGCAGCTCCATTTGGGTTGCGCAGATTTTGCTGCCCACGCGCACGACGCGACCAATCGCCGTGAACTGCTTGCCACGCCCCGGCCTAAGATAATCAATGCGCATGTCGATGGTGCCAAGCTGGCCCATCCGGCGCATTTTTTCCTCACGCGGCTCGCCCTTGAGACGCCCATAGGCGGCGGTCATGGCGGCCACTCCGCCCACATTGTCGAGCAAGGTGGCAATCACGCCGCCGTGCAGAATCTGCTTGAACATATTGCCGACCAAGAAGGGCTGCATGGCAATTTCCGCCCGCACTTCCTCGTTGGTCACCGATACGATTTTCGCGCCGATGTGCTGATTGAACGGCGTCAGATTGAAGCCATCCATGAGTTGGGTCTGTAGCGCCCGCAGGCGCTCTTGCTTGGCTTGTAAAGCAGCTGCGTCCAATTCTTCAATCGCCATTCGCACATCATCCGGTAAGAAATTTTACCGACTCTAGCATGCAGTCGCGATGCTGCCACCGTGTCGCCCACCACGCATTGCGCTAAGCTTGTCACCATGTTCCGTTAATGTTTTCAGAGAGTTCCCATGCCTACTGCCATGCCGTCGCGCGCACCTTATCCTGCCACCCGCTTGCGTCGCATACGCGCCAATGCTTGGGCACGCCGTCTGGTACGCGAAAACAGCCTGAGCGCCAACGACCTTATCTACCCGGTGTTCGTGCTGGAAGGCACGGATCGCTGCGAACCGGTGGCCTCAATGCCCGGCGTCGAACGGCTGTCGATTGATCGGTTGGTCGCGGCTTGCGCGGAGTGGGTGGCGCTCGGCATCCCGGCGCTGGCGCTGTTCCCGGTGACGCCGGCAGAGGCAAAATCGCTGCAGGCAGAGGAAGCCTGGAACCCGGACGGTCTGGCACAGCGCGCCACGCGCGCACTCAAGGCCGCCTACCCGGAGCTGGGCATCATCACCGATGTCGCGCTCGATCCGTTCACCGTGCACGGCCAGGACGGCATCCTCGACGACAACGGCTATGTGCTCAATGACATCACCGTGGCCGCGCTGGTGAAGCAAGCCGTGTCGCAGGCCGATGCCGGGGCCGACATCGTGGCGCCGTCAGACATGATGGACGGTCGCATCGGTGCTATCCGCGCCGCGTTGGAAGCGGCTGGGCATGTCAATGTCAGCATACTTTCTTATGCTGCCAAGTATGCGTCGAGCTATTACGGCCCGTTCCGCGATGCTGTGGGCTCGGCCGGCAACCTCAAGGGCGGCAACAAGAACAGCTATCAGATGGACCCGGCCAATGCCGACGAGGCGCTGCACGAAGTGGCACTGGACATCGCCGAAGGTGCCGACATGGTCATGGTCAAACCCGGCATGCCGTATCTGGACATCGTGCGCCGCGTCAAGGACGAGTTCAAAGTGCCCACCTTCGCCTACCAGGTGTCGGGCGAATACGCCATGCTCAAAGCGGCTGCGCAAAACGGCTGGCTGGACCACGACCTGGTGATGATGGAAAGCCTGC
>CALEYY010000061.1 GCA_937928295.1 uncultured Moraxellaceae bacterium | reverse complement strand
CCGGCATAGTCGCATGGCATGCTCAACAACAGAAGATGTGCGGTATTTGTCGGCAGGGAATGCTGTGTTCAAGTTGCCAAAGTCTTGACAAAATTGAGTATTTCTGCCAGCGCCACGCCTTATGCAGCAGGTTATAACGCGACATCAAGAACCAAGTGCAATGCCTCGGGCAATATTTTACTGATTTTAATAAAAGGAAATTTATCGATGAAATCGGTATTAAGGTTAATAACTTGTTTAATGACCATTTTAATTATGCTCAGTGGCTGTACTACGGATGCTTCATATAGGCCAGTGCGCGTTGATGGCTTGGATTACGCCGGAAAAAATGTTGCTTTTGTGTGGGCAGATAGAAATGAGGACGGGCACATTCAATTTCATCGTTTAAATGGCCGAATCACGAAACAACACTCCGCCATGTCTACCGCTCAAGCATTAGCAGTTCCCGCTGGCTCCCACGAACTTGATATGGAGTATTGGAACTATGCAGGAGGCTGGACGGCGAGCAATAGCGCATTAGACTTCCGACTGATCGTAGAGGCAGGCCGAACTTATGTGGTGCGTTTCGATATCATCAAGAGCTCATATTTAGGCGGACAGATACGCTACTGGCTCGAGGAGCTTCCTCCCGGCCATGATTGCTCGTACATACAGCGTGCTCGTCAAGGACTCTATGTTGCATACCAACTATCCTGCGGCGCTCGCACCTCATCGAAGTAGGTTTTCATCAAGACCTCGCCAAATAGCGATGGCCTTGTCGCGAGAGCTGACGCAGAACAGCCCCAGTTCGACGAGGATTACCAGCAGTTGCTGCGCTTGGTGCAGGCTTGAGGCGGGCCTATACTGCAAGCTCTGTTAAGAGCATCAAGATGGCCTCGCTTTCCGGCGTTACTCAACGCAATTCCGAGATTCTCAGCGGAGCGCCTGTTTTTGTCGGCACTCGCGTTGCTGTTCTCGACGCCGCGTTTGAAAGGATCGCCGACGATGCGTCTGCTGCTTGACGAGAACTTCCCGGCAGACTTTCCAAAACCTCTGACAAGCCAGGAGGCTGCGACAATTCACAGCCTGGGTTGGTCGGGTGTCAAGCGAGCGGATTAACAAGCCCTGTTAATTTGTCAGAAAAATTCGTACATTTAGCCTTAAATTTAAAAAAATTAGCTGGCTGTCAATTTTTTATGGTCGCTAGCACCAACTTGGCAGATGCTCATGACTTCCGTTGGCTACACTTACTTGGCAGAAACGCTGGGTCTCGATGCTTTGCCGCTCAAGCGTGTCGCAAAGGTTATGCCTGCAACACGCATTCATCTTGTCGGAAATGTTCTTGCCGTTCCCGCCGGCATGGCCCCCACTGACGGCAACCTTCTGGAACAGCTACTGTTTGCGCTCAAACATGAGGGCATCAATCTGAGCTTGATTGCGCAAGTCATGCCGCATATCCCTGCAGAGCAGCTGACGGCCCGATTTGAAGAGACACCATCCGGCATTTACCTGCGTAAGGCCTGCTTTCTGTGGGAGGCGTTCAACAGCGCCACGCTGCCCACTGAGAAGCCCGCCAGAGGTCGTGTCGAGCCCCTGTTCGATCCAGAGCATTATGTTACCGGCGAGCCACAGCGAATCCGGCGTTGGCGCATTGACTTCAATGGTTTGGGCAACCTCAACTGGTGTGCCACGGTCGAGCGTACGGAAAAAATCAGTGCCTTGCTCAACGAGAACATCCTGCTGAGAGCTCAGGAGTTCATGGCTACCCTGCCTGAGGCCATGATTGATCGCGCCATTCAGTGGGCATATCTGCATGAGACACGCAGCTCGTTTGCCATCGAGAAAGAAACGCCAAGCCCTGACAAAGCCGAGCGCTTCATGCAGCTATTGAAGCAAGCGCAAGATGGCCGCCCACTGAGCGAAGACTATTTCGTGGGTCTGCAAAACAACATCATCAGCAATGTGCTGGATCATGCCGCCGCGTTTCGCCATGAGCAGAATCATCTGAGTAACGGACGCGGCGCGCTAGGCATTACCTATGTTCCGCCACCACCCGAGCTGTGCCGGGAGCTGATGGTGGAGCTCATGCGGTTCGCCAATGACAGCGCTCAGCACATCGAGCCACTGGTGGTAGCGGCTATCACCTCGTTCGGCTTTGTCTTCCTGCATCCCTTCATGGATGGTAACGGTCGCCTGTCGCGCTTTCTGATTCATCAAACATTATGCCGAGCCGGCGTTTTGAAAAACGGCTTGCTACTGCCCGTGTCTGTGGCCATGCAACATGAAGAAGCTCGGTATCTGGCGACTTTGCAGAGCTTTTCACGCCCAGTCCGTGATTTCTGGGCGGTCAAATGGATAGATGCCGACATGATCGACCTGACCTTTAAAGGCAGCTCAGCGCTTTACCGCTACTGGGATGCTACGGCTTGCGTTGAGTTCACACTGGACATGGCAAAACGAGCGCTGGAGATAGAGCTGCGGGAAGAAACAGTCTTCCTAGCGCGCTATGACAGGATCATCCGCTTGGTTAATGCTCAGTACGATGTGAGAGGCAGCGACTTGTCCAAGCTGGTCATCATGTGCCTGGACAACCAAGGTCAGTTGTCACTCAATCGGCGCAAACAGTTTCGGTATGCGGTGTCCGATGATGCTCTGGACTTCATTGAAGCCAGCACGCTGCAAATCTTGGAAGATGAGTAAGGATCGACCTGAAACCAAAAGGCCCGGCAGTTCATGCCGGGCCTTTTGCGTTCCGTAACTTCAGCAACACTTAACGCGCGTGCGTTTGACCAACCGCTAGGCCACGCAGTGCTGCGCCCGAGCCAATCGTACCTAAGTTGGTTGCTGCACCTGTGGCCAAGTCAATGCGGTACAGGCCCGTCGTGACACCCACCGTGAGTGCTGCAAAACCGGAACCGCTGGTGACGGCTGCATTGCTGGCCGAGGCACGCACATCCGAGGGGATGTCGAAGCCATTAACGCTGGTGAAGGCCAAGGTACTGCCACCCAGCCTGACCGTCAGCGGCAGTGTTTGGGTGCCGGCATTCGGCGGACTCTGAATGCTGAGCTGTGAGCCTGCATCACTGAGCGTATAAAGCGTCGTCACGGCTGTACCCGCAACACTGTTGGTGTAGGCCGCTTCCGATACGCCACTCGCAGTGCCCGCAATATTGATACCGCCATCGGGGTTTGTTCCATTCGCAGGATTTGCAGGGGTACCTGCAGGGCTTGCAACGCCATCGCCATCCACAGCAGTGCCGGTCAGCTGATTCAGGCGAAAATTAAGCCCGGTGCTAGTGGTGACGCGAATACGATCGACCGCCGGGTTGAAATCAAAGCCATAACCAGCACTGTTCGGATCAGGCAAATCGACAGGTGTGACGCCATCTGTCTGGACAAAGGCAATGCTGCCAGCCGTGCCAATAACAGTGGCTACCCCACTCTGCGGATCGAGTCGATAAATCGTGCCGTTATCAGCCGCGGCGTTAACGCCCAGTGCGTAGAGCTGGCCTGTGGCCGGCCGGAAATCAATGCCGACCAGACTTTCGCCAGCGGTTACGTTCGTGATCGCCACCGTGGTGGTGGTTCCCGGTGTTGCCGCAGCAAAACGCAACAGCTGTGAGCCATCTGCCGACAAGGCAACAGCCGCCATGGAGGCAGGAGCTTGTACTGCCAGCCCACGCGCAGCAGCGCCGCCGACAATCGCCGTGATATTGCTGATAACGCCATCTACCAGATTAACGCTGGCCAGTGAGGCGGACGTGCCTGCAAGCTGGCTCAGCAGCAGGTAGCCAGAGCCTGTGGTAACCGCCGTATTGGGCGCCGAAGTGTTGACGCCCGGAGCAATATCGAAGCCAAGAATGGTACTAACTTTGGGAGTTAAAGCATGTGCAGAGTCCAGCTTGCCGGCATTCGGTGGGCTCTGAATAAACAGCATGTCCGAGTTTTCATCGACGGT
>CALEYY010000060.1 GCA_937928295.1 uncultured Moraxellaceae bacterium | reverse complement strand
AGCCCGGAATGTAGACATCGACCGGCAGGAACTTGTCCACGCCTTGAACCACGGAGTAGATGTCGTACATGCCGCCGGAGTTCGCGCAGGCACCCATGGAGATGACCCATTTCGGCTCCAGCATCTGTTCGTACAGACGCTGCACCACCGGGGCCATTTTCATGAAGCAGGTGCCAGCCACGACCATCACATCGGCCTGACGCGGCGAGGCACGAATCACTTCAGCGCCGAAACGGGCGACATCGTGCGGTGCGGTAAAGGCCGTGGCCATTTCCACATAGCAGCAAGACAAACCGAAGTTGTACGGCCACAGCGAATTCTTGCGGCCCCAGTTCACAGCACCGTGGATCATGTCTTCAAGACGACCCAGGTAGATATTCTTGTTGGTTTGATCTTCGACCGGATCCATCACACCCGTTTCAGTTTGCTGAATCGGGTAGCTGTCATTGGCGGCGTTGGGGTCAATGCGTGTCAGGGTGTATTTCATGAACCACAGCCTCAGTGATCAGTGAGATCAGCTGCGCGACGCGCAGCACGACGACGACGCGCTTCCGGCGCCCAATCCAATGCGCCTATGCGCCAGAGGTAGAGCAGGCCAGCAAGCAGCACCAGAACAAAGAAGGTCACTTCGAAAAAGCCCAACCAACCTACTTCTCTCACAGAAATGGCATAGGCGTAGAGGAACAGAGCTTCAACATCGAAAATCACGAAAAACATCGCGACCAGATAGAACTTGGCGGAGACACGCAGACGCGCGCCGCCACGGGAAACGATGCCGGACTCGAAGGGCTCGTTCTTGGCACGACCCCAATCACGGCCGCCGAGCAGCCAGGGCACAAAAAGCATGAAGCAGCACATGCCCACAATGCCCACGAGAAAGACACCAAAGGCCCAGTAACTTGCTGTTTCGGCCACGCCAGTCGTCATGGCGAACTCCTTGAAAAATCGTCGCGGGAATCTGCCTGCCTGAAAAAGAGGCATTTCACTCGTTTATTCGGGCGGAGGATACCCGTTGGAGCATCCAAATTCCACACTCCAGGCACGGCTAATTGGTCGAAGGCCGCGCTTTCCCTCACGCTACCACGCCGTATACACGCTCCAGTTCATCCAGCGCGTCGCCCAGATAAACGGCCAGCTTCTGCACATGCGGCAAGGCCACGCGGCAGGCGGTGAAACCGAAGTGCATCTGGCCGTCGTAAGACAGGATGGTGATGTTGAGCGCCTGACCATTAAAAATCAGCGATACCGGGTAGGCACTGACCAGGCGCGCACCATTCAAGTAAAGCACCTCGGACGGCCCCGGCACATTCGACACCATGGTGTTGTACATCGGGCGATGCGTGCGCGCCGCCAGCCCGGTCATCTGGCCGATCATGAACGGCGCCATGAGCAGGTTGGTGTAGAGCGTCATGGCCGGCTTCGACAGCGTGGCCAGCAAATTCTTGTTGGCCTGCATGGACGCCTTGATGCTGTCGAACCGTTGCTTGGGATCGGCGATGTGCGTGGCCAGCGACGACAGCGCCAAGCTGATGCCATTGCCTTCGCCGGCCTCTTCGCGGGTGCGCAGCGAAACCGGGATCGACGACAGCAGCGGCTTTGCCGGCAGGTCGTTGATTTCCAGCAGATAGCGTCGCAACGCGGTGGCGCAGGTGGCCAGCACGACATCGTTGAGGGTGCCGCCAGCGCGCTCGCCGACGCGCTTCATGCGGTCGATCGGCAAGCTCTGGGTCGCGAAACGGCGCTGCGGGCTGACGATGGCATTGAGCGCGCAGGTCGGCGAGCGATACGGCCCGATCAGGCCGCTGCCCGGCGCAGCGCGGAGCATCTTGAACCAGGCCGAGAACGCCTGAGCCAGGACATTGAGCACGGTCGGACGCGCCAGCGCCTGCGCTGTCTCGGCGATGGCCTTGGGGATGCGGCCGGCACCGCGCGGCAGCGGCGGCATCGCCCAGAAGGACGGCATATTGGTCTCATCCGGATTCGGACTGAGGCAGCGACTCATGGTGCGCGAGCCGGACATGCCGTCCATGAGCGCGTGGTGAATTTTGAAATAGAGCGCGAAGGTGCCGTCGTTGAGGCCTTCGATGATGGTGCATTCCCAGAGCGGGCGATTCTTGTCCAGCGGCTGGCTGTGCAGGCGCGACACCAGCACGCCGAGTTCGCGCTCGCCGCCGGGCTTGGGCAGCGCGGCATGACGCAGGTGATAGTCGATGTCGATATTGCTGTCGACTTCCCAGGCCGGGGCGATCTTGCCGATCAGGCCGGAGCTCAGGCGCAGGTTGAACGGCTGCTGATCGACCGGGAACTGGCGCATTTTTTCGACTTGCTCGGCGACCCAGTTGTCGCCGCCATCGGCAGGAATCTGGTAGCGATGCAGCATCGCCACATGCATGTAGGCGTCGCGCGATTCGGCGTTAAGAAAGAAGGCATCTGCCAGGTTCAGGCGCTTGGCCATGGGGAGTCCGTCCGGATCTTGTTGTTATTGTTGGCGAGATTATGCACTGGCATGGTCGGAAAGTGTGCGTCTTGGGTGACAGAGGAGGTGACTTTATGGTCACGCCTGAGTCAAACCCATCGCCGAACGCATAACCAACGCTTTTAACGGGCCACTGCGGTCAAAAAGGCGCATACCAGTATTGCGCAGGATACGCAGGTGCAGGTCATCGCTGGCAAACAAGCGCTCGAAGCCGGTCATGGCATGCAGCATCAGGCTGTTGTCGCCGCGACGCTCGCGGCTGTAGCGCGACAGCGCACGCGCATGACCGGCCGGCAGGCCGCTGCGCAAGGCCGCCAGCATCTCGTCGGCGAGCGCGCCGGCATCGAGCAGGCCGAGGTTGAGGCCCTGACCGGCGAGCGGGTGGATGCTGTGCGCGGCGTCGCCGATCAGCGCCAGACCGTCCTGCGTGTAGCGCTCGGCGTGACGGGCCTGCAGCGGGAAGGCGACGCGCGGGCCGACGGCCGTGATGGCACCGAGCTTGTGCTCGAAGGCGATGCCGAGACGGCTGGCGAAGTCGGCGTCATTGAGCGCCAACAGCTCGGGCAAGTCCGCCGACGGCAGCGTCCAGACGATGGAGCATTGATGTGGATCGGCCAACGGCAGGAAGGCCAGCGGGCCGGCCGGCAGAAAGCGCTGCCAGGCGGTGGCTTGGTGCGGCTGCTCGGTGGTGACGGTGCAAACCAGACCGTGCTGGTCGTAATCGCGCGTCTGCACGGCGATACCGGCGGCGGCGCGCACGCGGGACTGTGCGCCATCGGCACCGATGAGCAAGGGCGCGCGCAGGCGCTGGCCATCGGCGAGTGTAATCTGCCAGCCGCTGAGCTCGCGCGACAGGCTGTGCACGCGCGCCGGGCAAAGGACGGTTAGCACGGCAGCGTGGGCCGGCGCTGCTGCAGTCACTTTAGCGGCCGCCGTTGCGAACAGCTTGTCAGCCAACACGGCCTGCAAGATGCGGTTTTCGATCAGCGTGCCGAGATGGCTCGCGCCGGCATCGCCAGCGCTGAAATGAACGGCGCCGGTGCCGTCGGCATCCCAGACCTGCATGTCGGTGAAGCGGCAGTGGCGCTGGCTGCTGAGCGCGTCGCCACAACCGGCACGGGCGATCAGCGCTTCGGAGGCACGCGTGAGGGCGGATACGCGCAGGTCGAACGGCGCATCGGCGGCCGGCAGCGTGCTGCGCTCGCCGTCGATGATGGCGACGCGCAGACCTTGTGCGGCGGCGTCCTGCACCAGCAGCAAGGCGAAGAGGCTGCCGACCATGCCGGCACCCACAACGATGACATCAAACTCGCGGACAGACTCAGACATGGCTCAGCCCCATCGCATAGCGCGCCACCAGCGGCTTGGCGCCGGGCAGCAGGTCGAAGCCGAGCAGGCCGATGTTGCGCGCCAGTTGCAACAGCGGGTTGGCGTTGGAGAAGCCGCGCACAAGGCTGTCGGAGAAACGAATGATCTGCTGCTGATCGGCCTGGCGTTTGGCTTCATAGGTTTGCCATCGTGCCGGTTCGCCGAGGTCGGCGCCTTGGGCGCAGGCGTCGCGCAAGGTGTCGACCAGTACCAGCACATCACGCAAGCATAAATTGAAGCCCTGGCCGGCGACCGGATGCAGGCTGTGCGCGGCATTGCCGAGAATCACGGCGCGCGGCACGGTTTGCTGGTGCGCGACCATGAGCTGCAAGGGATAGGCATGGCGCTGGCCAACGCGGGTGAAGCGACCGGCACGACGCCCGAAGGCGCGTTGGAACTCGGCCAGAAATTCCTTATCGGACAAGGCTTTCACGCGCTCAGCTTCGGCGGTTTTCAACGCCCAGACCAGCGAGCGGCGCGTCTGTGGAGACTGACCCACAGCATCCGGCAGTGGCAGCAAGGCAATCGGGCCATCCGCCGTGAAGCGCTCGAAAGCCTCGTGCTGATGCGGCAGCGATGTGGCGATCGTGGTCACCAAGGCGGTCTGGCCGTAATCGTGCCAGCGCGCCGTCAGCCCCAGCCAGTCGCGGCTGCGCGACTGCGTGCCATCGGCGGCAATCACCAGCGGGGCCGACAATTCGGTGGCCGGGCCATCGCCCTGCTGCAACGACACCGTGGCGGCTGCGGCAGAGGTCGTCAGCGCCGTCACTTGCACGCCGTCACGCAGCGTTACCGACGGGCATTTCTTCAGCGCCGCCAGCAGCACCACGCCCAGCCAGGCGTTCTCGATGACCTGCCCGAAGCTCTCCACCTGCTCTTCATCGGCACGCAGGCGCGACAGCCCGAACTGGCCCCGGTCGGAAATGTGAATCTGCCGAATCGGCGTGGCATGCGGCTGCAACTGCGGCCACAGGCCGAGGTCGCTGAACGCCTGCACCGTGCGTCGCGACAAGGCCGTGTTGCGGGCATCGAAGCCGGCGGTGTAAGGCAAGGGCTGGTTCGGGTCCAGCGCCGGAAAACGCTGGGCTTCGAGCAGCGTCACGCGCAATTGCGGCAGCTGCTGCGCCAGCATCAGCGCCAGCGTGATGCCGACCATGCCGCCGCCAATGATGATGACATCGGCGGTGACCGCATCGGCCGCTATAGATAGCTCGCTCATGCGCTGCCCACCAGCGCTTCGATCTCGGCCACGGCTTTCGGTGCCAGCGCGCTCAGCACATGATGCCCCTGCGCCGTCACCGCCACATCGTCTTCGATGCGAATGCCGATGCCGCGCCAGTGCGCCGCCACCGTTTCGTCGTCCGGCGACACATACAGCCCCGGCTCGACCGTGAGCACCATGCCGTCGACCAGCGGCCGCCACTGGCCGTCGATCTGATAATCGCCCACATCGTGCACATCCATGCCCAGCCAATGCCCGGTGCGGTGCATGTAAAAACGCCGGAAGGCATTGCTTTCGATGAGGCCGTCAACACTGCCCTGCAACAGGCCGTGATCGACCAGACCCTGCGTCAGCACGCGCACGGCCGCCTCGTGCGGGGCCTGCCAGCTGGCACCGGGGCGCACACTGGCGATGGCCGCGAGCTGCGCCGCCAGCACGACTTCGTAGAGATCCTTTTGCGGCGCGCTGAAGCGGCCATTGACCGGGAATGTCCGGGTGATGTCGGCCGCGTAGTGATCGAGCTCGCCGCCGGCGTCGATCAGCACCAGATCGCCATCCTGCATGCAGCGGTCGTTCTCGCCGTAATGCAGGATGCAGGCGTTGGCACCGGAGCCGACGATGCTGCCGTAAGCCGGCGCCTGACAGCCGTGGCGGGTGAAGGTGTGCAGCAGCTCGGCCTCCAGCTCGTATTCGTAGCGGCCCGGCGCGGCCAGCGCCATCGCTCGACGATGCCCCTCGGCGCTGAGGTCGGCGGCGCGCTGCATGATGGCCAGCTCGGCGGCCGACTTGATTAGGCGTAACGGGTGCAAGGCGGCATCGAGCAGATGCAGCGCACTCGGCGCACGCACCCCGGCCCGGGTTTTGGCGCGAACCGAGCCCAGCCAGCCCGCCAAGCGCTGATCGAAAGCCGGCTGCACGCCCATCGGCGCATAAACGCGGTCACGGCCGGCGAGCAGCTCGGGCAGGCGCTGGTCCAGCTCGTCGATGGTGAACGCCTGCTGCGCGCCAAAATCGTTGATGGCACCTTCGGGCCCGGCGCGATAGCCGTTCCAGATTTCCATCTCGCGATCGCGTGGACGGCAAAACATCACGAACTCGCCCTCGGCGCGACCGGGCAGCAACAGCAGCAGCGCTTCCGGCTCGGCAAAACCGCTCAGATAATAGAAGTCAGAGTCCTGACGAAAGCGATATTCGGTGTCGCGATTGCGGCGGTAGTGCAGAGCAGCCGGCACGATAGCAACGGCATCGGCACCGATGTTTTGCATGAGCTGCTGGCGACGCTGAGCGAACTCGGCGGCAGGGATGAGCGACTTCAAGGTGGCGGTCATCGATCAATGCACCGTCGGCGGCAGGTCAGCGGCATCGTGCGCATGTTCTTCGCGCGGCGCCATTTCCTCGAACAGGTGGATGACACCGAGGCGGACAAACTCGTGCAGCTCGGCATAGGCCAGCTCGCCTTCTTCATCGGCCTCGTCAACGGCATCGACCTGGGAGATATGCACGAGATCCTGCAAGGTTTCGCGCACCGTCTCGCCAGCCAGCGCCGGGTTGTTGGCCGGCACGGCCAGGCCGAAACCGGTGAGCAGGCCACGGGCGAAGTCGGACAGCGCCATCACGCGCAGGTTGAGGTCATCGTCGTCATCGGGCAGCAGCGGCTGAAACAGCAGGTCATCGGCGCACAGGTCATCCAGCGTTTTCAGCTGCAACTGCCAGAGCGAGGCGATCATGTCGTCAGCAAAGGCATTGGCCACATCGGCATGTGCCTCCAGCGACTTCACCAGCGCTAGCCGGTTCATGCGCGCGCCACCGGCGAGCATGCCGACCATGACGCCATGCAGCTCGGCCGCCGAGCAGTCGGCCTGGACCTGATCAAGCGCCAGACTGAGGGTGTCGTGGTTCGGTACATCGGCAGCTTGCATGGGATTCTCCTGTTGGCATCGCGAGGGCATCGCCCTATATTAGCCGCTGGATTACTTCACGGCGAACCGGACATGCTCGAACAGGATTACCAGGCGCTGAATCGCCAGGTCGACGCCCTGCTGACGCACTTGCGTTCCTTGCATGCCGAGAACCTGCGCCTGAAAAAACAGCAGACCGGCCTACTTGCAGAACGCGATGATCTGCAGCGCAAGAACGAGCTGGCGCGCGCGCGCGTCGAGGCCATCATTCTGCGTCTGCGCGCCCTCGAAGCCCAGGTCTGATTCCTTCTCACTCGCGAGCCCTGCCATGAACCCGGAAGTCAGCACCCTGGATGTGTTCATCCTGGACAAAGCCTACAAGATCGCCAGCCCGCTGGCCGAGCAAGACAACCTGCGCCGTGCCGCGCAGTATCTGGATCGCAAGATGCGCGAGATTCGTGGCAGCGGCAAGATTCTCGGCCTGGAGCGCATCGCCGTGATTGCCGCGCTCAATATTGCTCACGAATTGCTCAGCTTGCGCCAGCAAACCTCCGGTGAAGCGGTGAGTCCTGCCGATATCTCTCTGTTACTGCAGCGCATGCAAACGGCAATTGCCGACACGGCTGAGACAGAAATACGCTGAGACAGCCACGCTTGATAACAGATTGTTCAGTTCATTTTACGAAAAGCTGTCTTATACTCAGCTTCTCTCTGGGGTGTTCGCCAGTCTTTCAGAGCCCCTGAGCCGATGCTTTATCCTACGGGATGTGTTCGTCTTTCGTGGTGTGCATGTCCGCCCGTCGGAAAGCCTTAAACGATCGCGCCGCATCCCCCTTGAACCCGCTGGGTTCAAGGGTGACGATGGACAGCGGCACCTTCGGAGAATCTCACTCGCATGACCTGCGAATCGCTTCCCGCATCTGAACTTCAGTATCGCAAGCAATTACGCACGGCCTTGCGCCAGCGCCGTCGCGCCCTGACGCCGCAACAGCAACAGCAAGCCGCCCAAAAACTCTCTCGCAAGCTGCAAAAACTGCCTCAGCTAAAGCGCATGCGCCACATTGCCGCTTATGTCGCGAGTGATGGCGAGATTGATCCGTCCCCGTTTCTTCGCTGGGCGCAACAGCAGGGCAAAACGGTCTGGCTGCCGGTGGTCTGCGACGATCGCCCACTACATCCGCTGGGCCTGCGCTTCGTGGCTGCACCAACGCTAAAGCAGCATGCTGGCTGGCGACGCAATCGCTATGGCATTCCCGAGCCCCGCGCTCGTGCGCAAATCGCACCCACCAAACTTGATCTCCTGCTGCTGCCGCTGGTGGGCTTCGATGCGCATGGCAATCGCCTCGGCATGGGCGGCGGCTACTACGATCGGCTGCTACAAAAGCTCGAAAATGCGCCGCGACGACCACGCTTTCTCGGCCTGGCACATCGCTGCCAGCAAGTGCCGCAACTCATCAAGGCGAACTGGGATAGAGCCGTCGACGGCATGATCGTCATATAGGCTACTGCCTAGAATTTATTCAACATCAGCATCTGACATCTGTTGTTTTCAAGTTTTCAGACTGCTAGCCTTGGTCAACAGAATAAAAATGCTCCCGCGCTTCAGCAGGGAGTCGTTGCCCTAACGAACCGGCCAACACCATGCTTGCTTCACTTTCACGCGTCATGCGCTCCCCGCTTGCGCTGTTTTTGCTATTTGGCTGCACCTTGTTTGCGGCCGACAGAATGATTAATGGTGTCGGCAACGACAGCATCGCGGCAACTCGCGAAATTCGCATCACCAGCTCCCAGCAGCAAGCCTTGCGCGATGCCTTCCAGGCCGAACACGGCCGCCAGCCCAGCACAGCCGAGTTGCATGCCAAACTAGCCTTCTGGATCGATGAACAAGTGCTGTATCGCGAGGCCATGGCGCTCAATCTGGACAGGGCCGATGTGGTGGTGCGTCGTCAGCTGGCTCAGAAAATGCGCTTTCTGCTGGAGCAGGGTACGGCGCTGAAACCTGCGTCGGACGCCGATCTGCAGGCTTGGCTGACGCAGCATGCCAGCGACTACGGCACGCCATCGAGCCTCGATTTCGAGCATGTTTTCCTCAGCCGAGGCCGTCATGGCGATGCCTTGCTCACGGATGCCGCACGCGTCATGCAAACGCTGAAAGCCAACCCGGAGAACTGGGCGAAGGCCAGCGATCCGTTCGCCAGCGGCCTCACGCTGACTCATGCCACACCGGCTTATATACGCGCCGAGTTCGGCCCGGACTTTGCCCATGCGCTGACCAGCCTGCCGCCGGGCCAGTGGACAGGTCCCATCGCCTCCAGCCTTGGCCTGCATTTTGTGCGCGTGACGGCGCAGAGTGCCTTTCAGCCGGCAGCGCTCGCCGCCGTGCGCGCCCGCGTGCAGGCAGATTACGAGGCCGCCGAGCGCAAACGCCTAAGCAGCGAGGCGCTCAAACGCCTGAAAGCGAGCTATCAAATCCATTTTGACGATGCCGCCTCATGAAGCGCCTGCCGTTGCTGTTGAGCATTCTGTTCAGCGTAATGATCTCCGCGACGGCACTGGCGCATGAGCTGAAAACAGCCACGCTGCGGCTGGATGAGCTGAGCGCCGATCAGGTGCAAGCCACGCTGATGGTGCCGCTGGCCGGCGAGGAATCGCCCACCACCGTGGTGCCGCAATTCGACCCACGCTGCCAAATTCAAGGCGACATGACGGCCGCACGCCAGCCGGATCGCATCCTGCGCAGCTGGCGACTGAGCTGCGCCGGCGGCTTGGCGAACACACGCATTCGCTTCCTCGGCCTCGATCCGCGCATGCCGGAAGCGCTGGTCATCGCCAATTTCGCCAATGGCAAGACGCAAACGCTGGCCATGGATCGCCATGATCCGGCGGGGCAAATCGGCGCCGGCACGACCGAAAGCAGCAGCCTCGGCAAGTACTTCCCCATCGGCATCGAGCATATTCTGCTGGGGCCGGATCACCTGCTGTTTGTCTTCGGCCTGATGCTGGTGGTGGCGGTCGGCTCCGGCAGCCCGCGTCAGTTGCTGGCCGCGATTACCGCCTTTACCGCCGCTCATAGCCTGACGCTGGGCCTGGCGCTGTTCGGCGTCTGGGGCTTGGCACAGAAGCCGGTGGAGATGCTGATTGCCGCCAGCATTCTGCTGCTCGCGCTGGAGCTGGCCTGGCAGCAACGGTCGCCACTCCAGCCAGACGCGCAGCCGATGTCGCTGACCTTTCGCCAGCCCTGGCTGATCGCCTTTGTCTTCGGCCTGCTGCACGGCTTCGGCTTTGCCGGCGCGCTCAGTGCCGTCGGCCTGCCGGAAACGGCGCGCGGCTGGGCGCTGCTGTATTTCAATCTCGGTGTCGAAACCGGTCAGCTGCTGTTTGTGCTGCTGACCTGGAAGTTGATGAAGCTGGCGCGAATCGGCTGGCCCATCCACAACACGCGATCACGCATCACCGTTTATGCACTCGGCAGTCTTGCCGCCTACTGGTTGCTCGACAGAACCGCCCTGTGGCTGCACGCCAGCTATTCGTCATACCTGCCTGGAGGTCTCACATGAGCTCATCCCGCCTAATCACCGCATTGGCGCTGTCTGCCAGCTTGCTGACGCTGGCTGGCTGCGGGCCCGACAAGGCTGCGACGCCACGCGTGGTTCCCACCCCGCCAACCAGCACACCGATTGCCGACACAGCGCCTTGCCCCGGCGCGCGCGGCGATCACAAGCAAGCCTATTTTGGCGACTTGCATACGCACACCTCGTATTCGCTGGACGCCTATTTCTTCAACGCAACCAATGATCCGCGTGCGGCACATCGCTTCGCCAAAGGGGAAGATGGCGGCTTGCCCGGCATGGGCACCGACGACCCGTATACCCAGCAGCGCAAGGTCAATATCGGCCGGCCGCTGGACTTCAACGCCGTCACCGACCATGCCGAATTTCTTGGCGGCTTCGTCAATACCTGCGGACGCAACGCCACGCTGCAAAAGCAATGTGACGAACGACTGGGCAAAGGCATCCGCGCCGATGTGGTGAATATCGCGGCCGGCAATACCTCTTTGCAGCAACAGCTGCTGCAATCGCTGATCGCCATCAGCCCGACCAATATTTCCGCGTGGAACACCACCAAGCAGATCAATGACGAAGAGTACGAGCCCTGCAAATTCACCACGCTGCACGCCTACGAATTCACCTCCAATGAAAAGTCGCAGATGTTTCATCGCAATGTGATTTTCAAGGGCGAAACCTCGCGCATTCCGGCCATCGTGTTTCCGGCCGTGCGCCCGGATACCGCGCTGAATCCGCAAAATGGCAACGATGACTGGGATCTGTTCGACCACCTCAAGATCATCTGCAAATCGATACCCGGCTGCGATGTGCTGACCATTCCGCACAGCGGCAATTTGTCGGATGGCCGCATGTGGCTGCCGATGGAGGCCAATGGCGTGCCGCTGGGCCGCAAGATCGACTCCACCGATATCTACATGCCGATGACCGAGGCCGATGCCGCCTTGCGTCGCAATATGGATGTGGCCGTTGAAATCACGCAGCACAAGGGCAATTCGGAGTGCGCCGCCGGCCTGGAGGGCGACTACCTGCAAGGGGAAGAGTCGGCGTGCTCGTTCGAGATCTTCAAGACCGTCTGCCATGGGCGCCCGGATGATCCGGCGACCTGCGCCAAATACTGCAAGGGCGACCCGCTCACCGATCCGAACTTCTGCAACCACCGCAGCCTCGGTGACAATGTGGTGGATACCTGCGTGAATCCCGGCCCCGATGGGCGCTCGCGGCCGTCGCGTAATCCGG
>CALEYY010000059.1 GCA_937928295.1 uncultured Moraxellaceae bacterium | reverse complement strand
TGATTGAAACGCCCGGCGGCCGTGTCGAGTACGAAGTCATTGCGGTGCGCTACGCCTGAGCGCGACTCCATGAAAAACGCCCTCAACTGAGGGCGTTTTTATTAGTCGCGATGACCGTGGCCATTTCCATGGCCTCGCTCTTCGCGATCGCCTCTATCTTCACGATAATTATTGTTACGGCCATCTCTGTTTCGACGGTATTCGGGGGCATAAACGGTGTTATACCAGTTGTCCTGCACAAAATAGACAGGCGTGCCACAAGCTCCGTAGTGGGCGCAATGTTTGCGCCAGTTCCTTGCATGGCCTGGTGGCACATGCAGATACAGTGGCTGCCTGACGGTCTGGACTTGTTGAATGATGACGGGCTGACTATAGATGAGTGATGGGCGAGGGTATTGGTTGCCGATATCAATTTGGCCGTAGAAGCCGGGCTGGCCGATATTGACGGATACGCCGACATCAGCTGCGAAGGTCGTGCCTGCTGAGATTAGCAAGGCAGCTGCCAGATACTTTTTCATGAATACTTCTCCTGTAGTACCCCCTCTATAACGCGATCGTCCTGCTCTCGTTGACGGAGCCTGAGTGTGCGTATTGACAGTCCGGCTGATACTGCCTAAAACAAGCTCAAGTCAAATAAAGCATCTAATCCAATAAAAACAAGGTATGTCGCTCATGCGCACCGAAGCAGAGTTTCTGGCTGAATACGCCAAAAGTCATCGCAACAAGGTTAATCAGATCGTGCACATCTTCTGTGTGCCGTTGATTTTCTTCGCCACTCTCGGGCTGTTCTGGCTGCTGCCGGTGGGGCAGTGGATTCCCGGTGTGCCCGAGGCGTATCAGTCGTGGGTGAATCTGGCAACATTGGGCGTATTGCCGGTGATGGCGTTTTACCTGCGACTGTCGCTGTGGAGTACGCTGACCGGCTTGGCGTGGCTTGCGCTCAGCTTTGCTGGCATCGTGCTCATGGAGAAGGCCGGCTGGCCGTTACTGCCTGTGTTTGCCAGCATCTGGGTGGCGGCTTGGGCGGTGCAGTTCTGGGGGCACAAGGTCGAGGGCGCGAAGCCATCATTCGCGGATGACTTGGTGTTCTTGCTCGTCGGCCCACTGTTTGTGCAGCAAAAACTTCAGCGCGGTTTGTGACGCCGCGCTGTGCTAATCAGGCGAGGGCGCGCAGCAGATTCGACAGCTTCGGATCCGGCTTGCGCGCAGCGCGATACAGTAGCACCAGCTTGCCGATGATCTGCGCTACTTCAGCCTGAGTCGCCTTGGCAATCTCGTCGATTGCTGCCAGGCGTGCGGTTCTATCCTCGCCACCGACGCGAACCTTGATCAGCTCATGGTCTTCCAGGCGGGCATCAATCTCGGCAATCACCGATTCGGTCAGGCCGTTGCCGCCGAGCAAGACGACCGGATTCAGGTGATGACCAATCTGGCGCAGGCGTTTTTTCTCAGCAGTAGACAAGCTCACAATAAACCTCAAATGACGCTGGCCCGAGGCGTATTCCTGCCGCAAACGCGGTTTGTCAGGAAAAGCAGGCGGGTTTCTGGTAAAAAGGACGCCTAGTTTAGCCTGTTGACGCGGGCGAGTTCGTTTTTTTTGCAGGTCAGCCTGCGGTGAGATATGGCTACAAAGATTACCAACCACAAACTCAGCGGCAGCAGCAAGGTCTGGATGCGCGAGCATCTCGATGACCACTATGTGCAGCGCGCGTGGAAAGACGGCTATCGCTCGCGTGCCAGTTACAAGCTTCTGGAAATTCAGGAAAAAGACAAACTGATCAAGCCGGGCATGCGTGTGCTGGATCTCGGCTCGGCGCCGGGCGGCTGGTGTCAGGTCGCCGGCAAGATTCTTGGCGATCGGGGCTGCGTGGTGGCAACAGACATCCTGCCGATGGATACCTTGCCGGATGTGACCTTCGTGCAGGGCGATTTTCGTGAGCAAGCTGTGCTCGACGAGATCATGCTGGCGTTAGGTGATCAGCCGGTTGACCTTGTAATTTGCGACATGGCCCCCAATATGTCTGGTAATAACTCGGTAGATCAGCCGCGAGGCATGTATCTGTGCGAGCTGGCGCTGGACATGGCTGTGCGTGTGTTGAAGCCCAATGGCGCCTTTTTGGTCAAGGTGTTTCAGGGGGAAGGCTATGAGGAGTACCGTCGGCTCATTCGCCAGCACTTTCCGGTGCTGAAGGCGCGTAAGCCGGATGCATCGCGGGCACGCTCGCGAGAAGTCTATTTGGTGGCGACGGGCTTCAAGCCCTGAGCACCAAGCAATTCTGAACCCGGAGGTTCGTGATCGTGAATGACATCGCCAAGAATTTGCTGGTCTGGTTGCTGATTGCCGGCGGCCTCATGTTTGCCTTCGGCAACTTCAACAAGGCCAAGCCTGCACAGGCCATGAGCTATACCGATTTTCTGTCGGCGGTGGATGCTGGCGAGATCAAGCAAGTGCGCATTACGCCAGACACGCTTTCGGGTGATCGCTCCGGTGGCCAGCGCTTCGATGTGGTGCGTCCGCCGATTGAAGATCCCGACCTGATGAATCAGCTGCTCAAGCAGAAAGTCGCCATTGTCGGCGCGCCTGCCGAGCAGCAGGGCCTGGTGTCGCAGCTGCTGGTTGCCGCCTTCCCGATCTTGCTGATGGTCGGCCTGTTCATGTTCCTGTCGCGCAAGATGGGCGGCGGCATGGGCGGCGGTCCCGGCGGTCGCGGTAACCCGATGAGCTTTGGCAAGTCGCGTGCGCGCCAGCTCACCGAAGACCAGATCAAGGTTACCTTCGCGGATGTGGCGGGTTGTGACGAAGCTAAGGAAGAAGTGAAGGAAGTCGTCGAGTTCCTGCGCGATCCGGGCAAGTTTCAGCAGCTGGGCGGTCGAATTCCGCGCGGTATCCTCATGGCTGGCCAGCCCGGTACGGGCAAGACGCTGCTGGCCAAGGCCATCGCTGGCGAAGCCAAGGTGCCGTTCTTCTCGATCTCTGGTTCCGATTTCGTGGAAATGTTTGTCGGCGTTGGCGCCAGCCGCGTGCGTGACATGTTTGAAGAGGCCAAGAAGCAGTCGCCCTGCATCATCTTTATCGATGAAATCGATGCGGTCGGTCGTCATCGCGGTGCCGGCATGGGTGGCGGCAACGATGAGCGCGAGCAGACACTGAACCAGCTGCTGGTGGAAATGGACGGTTTCGAGGGCAACGAAGGCGTCATCGTCATCGCCGCCACCAACCGCCCGGATGTGCTCGATTCTGCGCTGCTGCGTCCAGGTCGTTTCGATCGCCAGGTGGTGGTCGGCCTGCCGGACATTCGCGGCCGTGAGCAGATTCTGCGCGTACACATGCGCAAAATTCCGATGTCTGGCGATGTCGATGCTTCGACCTTGGCGCGCTCCACGCCCGGCTTCTCCGGTGCCGATCTGGCCAACCTGGTGAACGAAGCGGCGCTTTTCGCCGCGCGTGGCGATCTCAAGCAAGTCAGCATGAATGACTTCGAGAAGGCCAAGGACAAGATCATGATGGGCGCCGAGCGCAAATCCATGGTCATGTCGGACAAGGAAAAGCTCAACACCGCCTATCACGAAGCCGGTCATGCCATTGTCGGCCGCCTCACGCCCGAGCACGATCCGGTCTATAAGGTGTCCATCATTCCGCGTGGCCGTGCGCTCGGCGTCACCATGTTTCTGCCGGAAGAGGATCGCTACTCGATCTCCAAGCGCGGCATTGAAGGCAACATCTGCTCGCTGTTTGGTGGCCGTATTGCCGAAGAGCTGACGCTGGGTGCTGATGGCGTAACCACGGGTGCCAGCAATGACATTCAGCGCGCCACCGAGCTGGCACGCAATATGGTGACCAAGTGGGGGCTGTCCGAAAAGCTTGGGCCGTTGCTCTATGAAGAGAACGAAGGCGAATCGTATGGCCGTCCGGGCCCGCGCGCCAATATTTCATCGCAGACTTCGATTGATATTGATCTGGAGATGCGCTCGATCATTGACCGCTGCTATGCCCGATCGCGCCAGTTGCTGATCGACAATCGCGACATTCTCGACAGCATGGCGAAGGCCCTGATGCAGTATGAAACGATTGATGCCGATCAGATTGATGACCTCATGGCGCGTCGCGAGTTGCGCGCACCACGCGGCTGGAACGACAGCGACAAGTCGGGCGGCACGCCGGTGCCGGCAGCTGCAGAAACGGCGGCCGCTGACATGGGCACGCCTGCCGCCGACGCGGTCTGACATAGGCTTTGCGCCTGTGGGGGCTCTGCGCCTGCGGGCGCGGAGTTGTTGCATTAACTCTCGACTGATGCTGCCAGAATGACCACCTTGATGTGCGGATCGCGCCTGCTCTCGCTGCAGGCCCCAGTGGTCATGGGCATCCTCAATGTCACCCCGGACTCCTTCTCTGACGGCGGGCGCTACACGCGTCTGGATGCTGCGCTTCGCCATGCCGAACAGATGCTGGCCGAGGGCGCTGTGATTATCGATGTGGGTGCCGAAAGCACTCGGCCGGGTGCTCGCGAAATCGGCGTCGCAGAGGAGATGGATCGCTTACTGCCCATCGTCGAGGCTATCGCTCAGCGTCTGGATGTCATCATCTCCATCGATACTTCATCGCCCGAGGCAATGACGGCGGCCGCTGCTGCTGGTGCCGGGTTGATCAATGATGTGCGCGCCCTGCGTCGCCCCGGTGCTTTGGCGGCAGCGGCGGCCTCCGGTCTGCCGGTGTGCCTGATGCATATGCAGGGCGAGCCGACAGACATGCAGCGTGCGCCGCGTTATGGGCAGGTGATTGATGATGTTTGCGGCTTTTTGTCAGAGCGCATCCAGGCTTGCGAAGCTGCCGGCATTGCGCGCTCGCGGCTGATTTGCGATCCCGGCTTTGGCTTCGGCAAGAGCCTGCAGCACAATCTCCAGCTCTTGCACCACTTCGATGCCTTGCGGCAGCTGGAATTGCCGCTATTGGTCGGCGTATCGCGCAAATCCATGTTGGGTCAGGTGCTTGATGGTGCGCCTGTGAATGAGCGACAGTCGGCAGGTCTGGCGGCGATGCTCTTGGCGGTTGAGCGCGGCGCGCGTATTGTGCGCAGCCATGATGTGCGCCCGACGGTGGATGCTCTGGCGCTCTGGATAGCCCAAGAGCAGTCGGCACAAGAGCGGCAGGCGCAATAAGCGCAGGCACACGAAAATCATAATAAAGGAGTCAGCATGAGCAGAAAGTATTTTGGTACAGATGGCGTTCGCGGCCTGGTCGGCCAATACCCCATCACGCCGGACTTCGCACTCAAGCTGGGCTGGGCGGCAGGCCGCGCCATGGCATCGCAAGGCAATGCATCGGTGGTGGTCGGCAAGGATACGCGTCTTTCCGGCTATGTCTTCGAGTCGGCGCTGGAGTCGGGTCTGTCGGCCGCTGGCGTCAGCGTGCGCTTGCTGGGGCCAATTCCAACGCCGGCAGTCGCGCATTTGACGCGCGCTTTTCATGCCAGCGCCGGCATCGTCATCTCTGCCTCGCACAACCCCTATTACGACAACGGCATCAAGTTCTTCGGTGCCGATGGCAAGAAATTGTCGGATGCTGTTGAGCTGGAAATCGAGGCATGGATGGATCGCGAGATGACCATCGATCACCCGGATCGTCTCGGCAAGGTCATCCGCCAGGAGGATGCTCGCGGTCGCTACATCGAATTCTGCAAGTCCGCCTTGCCGTTCAGCATGTCGCTGCAGGGGCTCAAGATTGTCGTCGATGGCGCTCATGGCGCGACCTATCAGGTCGGCCCTGCGGTCTTTGCCGAGTTGGGCGCGACGGTCATCAAACATGCCTGCGAGCCGGACGGTCTGAACATCAATCACGAGGTCGGCTCCACGCATCCCGAAGGCTTGCAGGCGCGTGTGCTGGCCGAGAAAGCAGATGTGGGCATCGCCTTCGATGGTGATGGCGACCGCATCGTCATGGTCGATCATCGCGGCGAGCTGGTCGATGGCGACGAGCTCATCTACCTGATTGCGCGCGAGCGTCAGCGTGCCGGCCGAACCGTGGGCGGTGTTGTCGGTACGCTGATGAGCAACTTCGGCATGGAAAAAGCGATTCAGGCGCTGGGCCTGGAGTTTGTCCGCGCCAATGTCGGCGATCGCTATGTGATGGCAGCGCTGGAGAGTCGCGGCTGGTCGCTCGGCGGCGAGGCTTCGGGCCATATCGTCTGTCTCGACAAGGCCACCACGGGCGATGCCATCGTGGCGGCGCTGCAAGTGCTTGCGGCCATGGTGTCGTCAGGCAAGACACTGGCCGAGCTGAAGGCCGGCATGAGCAAGTATCCGCAGGTGCTCATCAATGTGCGCCTGGCGCAGAAAATTGATGTGAAGACCGTGCCGTCGGTGCAGAAAGCCGTGGCTCACGCCGAGGCCCGGTTGGCGGATCAAGGCCGCGTCTTGCTGCGCGCATCCGGCACCGAGCCGCTGATTCGCGTCATGGTCGAAGGTGCTGATGCTACCTTGGTGCAAGAATTGGCCGAAGAGTTGGCAGAAGTGGTGCGCAACAGCTTGTAAGGCTGCGAGAGCTTCGCTAGTATTGCCGACCTCGCGAGGCCGGCCCGCCAAGGAGTAAGTTATGCGTCGCCCCTGGGTTGCTGGCAATTGGAAGATGAACGGCTCTTGCGAGCAGGCCAAGTCGCTGTTGAGCGAGTTGGCCGAGCTGAAAAGCATCAGCGAAATCGATATCTGTGTCGCACCGCCTGCGCCTTACTGGCTGCAGACCAGCGAAGCCCTCAAGGGCGGCTCGCTCCGGGTGTTGGCGCAAACCGTGTCCGAGCATGACTCGGGTGCGTATACCGGCGAAATGTCGTCGGCCATGTTGAAAGATTGTGGTGTGTTCGGTGCATTGGTTGGGCACTCGGAGCGCCGGCAGTTGTTTGCCGAAGATGACGCTGCGGTAGCGGCGAAGTTCAAGGCGTTGCGTGTGGCAGGGTTGCAGCCGGTTTTATGTGTTGGCGAGACTCTGGCAGAGCGCGAAGCGGGTGAAACCCTGGCGGTGGTATCGCGTCAATTGTTGGCGGTGCTGGAGTCGCAAGGACCGGAAGCATTTGATCATGCCGTGCTGGCTTATGAGCCGGTATGGGCAATCGGCACCGGATTGACCGCTTCGCCGGTGCAGGCGCAGGCAGTACATGCGTCGTTGCGTGCCGTGGTGGCTGCATTTGATGCCGAGCGAGCGGCGACATTGCGAATTGTTTATGGCGGTAGCGTCAAGGCGTCGAATGCGCAGGGCTTATTTGCCATGCCCGACATTGATGGCGCACTGGTTGGCGGGGCTTCCCTGCAGGCCTCGGAATTTGTAGCGATTTGCCAGGCAGCACGGCAATCGCTCTAACAGGGTAATGAGATGGAAACGCTGGTTCTGGTCGTACATGTGTTGGTGGCAGTCGTGATGATTGCGCTGATTCTGTTGCAGCAGGGCAAGGGTGCCGAAATGGGCGCATCCTTCGGCTCTGGCGCGTCCGGCACGGTGTTTGGCAGCGCAGGCTCGGCTGGTTTTCTGACCAAGCTGACTGCTGGCTTGGCGCTGGTGTTTTTCATGACAAGCCTGGGTCTGGCGGTATTTGCCAAGCAGCAGTCGGTCAAGGCGGCAGAATTGTTGTTGCCTGCAGTCGCTGCTCCGGCGCTGCCGGTGTTGCCAGAGGCTGCCATTGCCCCGGCGGCTCCGGTTGCGCCCTTGAATTCTGATTTGCCGACGCCCTCGAAGTAAGCGTCTGCAATAAAGAGGCATCATGGCCTTGGCTGTGATGCAAAGCCCGGAGGCGGGTTGAAACACCGAAATGCGGAAGTGGTGAAATTGGTATACACGCAGCCTTGAGGTGGCTGTGCCTAACGGCGTGGGGGTTCAAGTCCCCCCTTCCGCACCAATTGAAAACTCATTTCAGAGCCTGTCTGAAATGAGTTGTAAATACCGGCATCGCCGGTGGCGAAAGGGTTTGACAAGTCCGTGTCAGATCCGTACAGTTCGCAACCTCTGATGCGGGGTGGAGCAGTCAGGTAGCTCGTCGGGCTCATAACCCGAAGGTCGTTGGTTCAAATCCAGCCCCCGCTACCACATTCGGACTTTGTAAAAAAGCCCACGCTTAAGTGGGCTTTTTTATGGGTCCTGCGGCAGGCATCTTCGGGTGCTGTGGCTGCCGATACCGTGGGCGATTCGCCCACTTTTTGTTTCTGGCGTTTGGGTTTCGCGACACAGAGTTTCGCGGCGCGGACGCATGACGGGGAGAGGGGCCAGCATGGCAATCTCGAAGAAAGTCGAAGACCTTACACAGCTGATCGAGCCGGCAGTCACTGCTTGCGGCTTTGAGCTCTGGGGCCTTGAGTTTTTCCAGCAGGGTAAGCATTCCGTGCTGCGTCTTTTTATTGAAACCGAACGCGAGGAAGGTGTTGGCATTGATGACTGCTCGACGGTGAGCCATCAGGTCAGCGGCGTGCTCGATGTTGAAGATCCGATCAGCGGTGAATATACGCTGGAAGTGTCTTCGCCGGGCTGGGATCGCGCGCTGTTCAAGCCGGCGCATTACATTCGTTTCATCGGTGAAGAAGTAAATGTGCGGTTGACGGCACCCATCCAGGGTCGTCGCCGTTTTAAGGGCCATATTCAGGCGGCAGATGATGCGCAGTTGTCGTTGCAAGTGGAGGGCGTGCTGGTACAGATTCCTTACATCAGCATCGACAAAGCCAACATCGTGCCTAATTTCTGACAAGAACAAATGATCACGCAGGTCGAATCATGAGCAAAGAAATCCTGTTGGTAGTGGACTCCGTCAGCAACGAGAAAGGCGTTGCGCGCGAAGTCATTTTCGATGCGTTGGAGCAGGCACTGGTTGCCGCCACCAAGAAGCGTTTTGACACCGACGAAATCAATATTCGCGTCGTGATTGATCGCCGCACCGGCGAGTACACGACTTTCCGTTACTGGGAAGTGGTGGCCGATGAAGATCACGAAATTCCGGCCATGCAGCTCGCCATCAGCGATGTCGAGGAAAAGGGCCTGAAGCTCGGCGACATCGTCGAAGAGTCGGTGCCATCGATCGAGTTCGGCCGTATCGCCGCGCAGACCGCCAAGCAGGTCATCGTGCAGAAAGTGCGTGAAGCTGAGCGTGCGCTGGTGGTTGATGCTTACCGCGATCGCATTGGCGAAATCCTCTCCGGCACGGTCAAGAAAAGTACCCGTGACGGCATGATTGTTGACCTCGGTGCCAACGCCGAGGCCTATCTGGCCAAGGAAGAGATGCTGCCGCGCGAGAACTTCCGCATGGGCGACCGCATTCGCGCCGTGCTCTACGCCGTCAACAGCGAAGGTCGTGGCGCACAGCTGCTGCTGTCGCGCGCTAGTCCGGAAATGCTGATCGAATTGTTCCGCATTGAAGTGCCGGAAATTGGCGAAGAAATCATTGCCATCCGCGCTGCTGCTCGTGACCCTGGCGTGCGTGCCAAGCTTGCGGTGAAGAGCAACGATCACCGCATCGATCCGCAAGGCGCGTGCATCGGTATGCGCGGTTCGCGTGTTCAGGCCGTGTCTGGCGAGCTCGGTGGCGAGCGTGTGGATATCGTGCTCTGGGACGATAACCCCGCGCAGTTCGTCATCAACGCGCTGCAGCCGGCTGAAGTGTCTTCGATCATTGTGGATGAAGACAGCCACAGCATGGATGTTGCCGTGGAAGAGGATCAGCTCGCCATGGCTATTGGTCGTGGTGGCCAGAATGTGCGCTTGGCGTCCGATCTGACCGGCTGGCGCTTGAATGTGATGACGGTTGCTGACGCGCAAGCCAAGCAGGAAACCGAAGCACAGAAATTTGTGGATGGCTTTGTTGCTGACCTCGGTGTTGATGAAGACATCGCCGGCATCCTGGTCAGCGAAGGCTTCACTACGCTCGAAGAAGTGGCCTATGTGCCGCTGGAAGAGCTGCTGGCCATTGAAGACTTTGATGAAGATCTGGTCGAAGCCCTGCGTCAGCGTGCCAAAGACGCGTTGCTGACCAAGGCGCTGGTGTCGGAAGAAGGCGCGAAAGAGCCTGCTGACGATCTGCTGGCGATGGAAGGCATGGAGCGCAAGCTGGCGTTTGCTTTGGCAGCGCGCGGCATCGTGACCATGGAAGACCTGGCCGAACAAGCCATTGATGACATCGCTGATATCGAAGGCGTTACGCCCGAGTCGGCAGCCCAATTGATCATGAAGGCGCGTGAGCCCTGGTTCAACTGAACCTTGGCCACCTCTTTGCAACGGAGAACCTCGCCCCATGGCTGATGTAACTGTCAAACACCTCGCCGAAACAGTCGGTCGTTCAGTGGATGTGCTGCTCGCGCAAATGCGCGATGCCGGCTTGTCGCATACAAGTCCTGATGCCGCTGTGTCGGATATCGAAAAGCAGCAGCTGCTGTCGCACCTGAAGCGTGCGCATGGCGAGGCCGCTGGCCAGCCACAAAAAATCACTCTGCAGCGCAAAACCGTGAGCACGCTGAAGACAGCGCCAGCGACCGGCGGCAAGGCCAAGACGGTCAATGTCGAAGTGCGCAAGACCAAGACTTATGTGAAGCGTTCGCTGCTCGAAGAGCAGGAAGACACGACTCGCGAAGCCGAAGAGCAGGCGCGTCTGGCGGCTGAAGAAGCGGTGCGCCAGGCTGAAGCCGAGCGCGTTGCTGCTGAAGCGGCTGTGCGTCGCGCGGCTGAAGAAGTGCGTATTGCCGCCGCTGAAGAAGAGGCTCGCAAGGCCGCTGAAGAAGCGCGCAAGCAACTGGGTGGCGATGCCAAGGACTCACGCAAGTTGAGCGTGCCCAAGGTCGACATCAAGAAGCTTGAGACGCCAGAAGAACGCGCTCGCCGCGAAGAGCAGGCGGTCAAGGATCGTGCAGTTGAAGATGCGCGTCGCCGTCAGGAAGATGCCGTGCGCAAAGAGGCCGAAGAAAAGGCCAGCCAGAAAACCATGGAGCAGGCCCGCCGTATTGCCGAAGAGCTGGCAGGCCGTGCCCAGACTGTCGCGCCAGCTGCCGATACGCCGTTGGCGCGTGGCCTGGTTGGCGTGGCTTACGAAGATTCGTTTGCGCGTGAAGATCGTGACATCAAGCGTGGTACCAGCACGCCGTCGCGTACCGCCAAAAAGGGCCCGAAGAAGCGTGAAGAGCAAAGCTTCAGGCCAGTACAGCGCACGCTGACCAGTGCGCTGTCGAAAAAGCATGGCTTTGAAAAGCCGGTGGAGAAACAGGTGTACGAAGTCAGCATCGGTGAATCGATTGTTGTCAGTGACTTGGCGCAGAAAATGGCCAAGAAGACGCGCGAAGTCATTCGCGTGCTCATGAAGATGGGCGAAGTCGTGACGGCCGATCAAGTCATTGATCAGGCTACTGCTGCGCTGGTCGTTGAAGAAATGGGCCATGCCGCCAAGTTCGTCAGCGAGACCGCGCTGGAAGACTCGTTGATGAGCTCCATCGTGCGTGATGGCGATGCCAAGACGCGTGCGCCGGTCGTGACCATCATGGGCCATGTTGACCACGGCAAGACCTCGCTGCTCGACTACATCCGTCGCGCCAAAGTGGCTGCTGGCGAAGCTGGCGGCATTACGCAGCACATCGGCGCCTACCATGTGGAAACGCCGCGCGGCATGATCACTTTCCTCGACACGCCGGGTCACGCTGCCTTCACGGCCATGCGTGCTCGTGGTGCCAAGGCTACGGATATTGTGGTGCTGGTGGTGGCTGCTGATGACGGCGTGATGCCGC
>CALEYY010000058.1 GCA_937928295.1 uncultured Moraxellaceae bacterium | reverse complement strand
GGCACGGCGGCGCAGCTGTCGTACGCGCTCTGGCCGCGCCTGAACGACACGGTGCTGAATCGCACCTTCCGCGCCTTTCCGTCGTCCACCGCGTCCAAAGGTCGACGCACCGGCGAAAAGCCGACGCTGGAGCAGACCGTGCTGGCCAATGTGCTCAAGGGCAAGCATTTTTGACCGGCGGCATCTTGCTCTAGCAACAAAAAGGCCCGGACAAGTCACTGTCCGGGCCTTTTTTTGGTTAGACCAGCTTTCGTTATAGCACTGGCTCAGCGAGTACCGGCGTTACGCAGACCATTCGGCGAGAAGTCGGCGTCGGTACGCTTGATGGGCGTATAGACCGATTTTTCATCGTTGCGCAGGCCCATGGCGAGGTAGCGACCCGACTGCAGATCGTTATGCACTTCGATGCTGGGCGCCTGCATCGGGATGTCGGCGTAGTTGATGTTGTGCTGTTCCGAGGTGCGCCAGAGCTGGCCGCGTGCATCGTACTTGTCGGTCAGCACTACCATCCAGCTGTCTTCGTCGATGTAGAAGTTGCGCTTGGTGTACTGGTGGCTGGTACCTGGCTTCAGCGTGGCTTCCACAACCCAGACGCGGTGCAGCTCGTAGCGGGCGGCATCGGGGTTGATGTGGCCCGGCTTCAGCACATCGGCCATCTTCAGGCTGTTGCCGCTGATCTTGTAGGAGTTGTACGGAACATACATTTCCTTCTTGCCCACCAGCTTCCAGTTGTAGCGGTCGATGGCACCGTTGTACATCAGGAAGTCGTCGTTGGTGCGCAGACCGTCGGCGGCGGTACCGGGGTTGTCATAAGCCACATTCGGGGCAAGACGCACACGGCGTTGGCCGGGGTTATAAGTCCAGGCGCGTCGCGGCGTGCTGACCTGATCCACAAACTCGTGCACCAGCAGAATCTGGCCGGCGAGGCGGGCAGGGGCGGTGACTTCCTGCAGGAAGTTGAAGATCTTCATCTCGCCGCCACTCGCACGCTCAGCCTTGGATTTCGACAGATTGCCGTAGCCGAAGTCGTACTCGTACTCGAAGCGCACCGGCGTGTAGGAGCCGTCACGGGTGACTGCTGCCTGGCTCCATTGCGTGGCATAGGTATCGCCGCGATAACGCAGCAGGTGGTTCCAGATCGCCTCTTCGCCATTCTGCGGGATGGCAAACGGGATGCCGCCATCGGTGCCGATCACGCCGTTGCCGCCCGGTGCCAGCTTGGCCTTGGTCGCGTTGGCGATGGTTTCGTTGTAATGCGCTTGCGGGAACGATGCCGACCGTCGCGTGGTGTAAATGTTCATTTTCCAGTCAGGGTATTTCTTCAGCATGGCGAGCTGGCCGGCGCTGAGGCGGCCTTTGTATTGCTCGGCATTGGCGGCGGTAATGGTCAGCACCGGCTTGTCGGCGGCGTAGAGGTCAGGGTAGTGACCGCCGGCCTTGTAGCCGGCACCGGGGCTTTTCACACCACCGGTCCAGGCCGGGATGCTGCCGTCGGCGTTGCCGGCCATTTCGGCGCCCATAGGCGTCAGGTTTTTGCCCAGCTGTGCGGCATCAGCGGCGCTCACCGCGGCTTGAGCGTGGCCTGCCAGCGCGGCAGCAACCGCGAGGCCAATCAGGGTTTTGGATAAGGCTTTCATGTTTTTATCTCGCTTTGGCCAATGAGTTAGAAGGCATAGCTGACGGTGGCGGCAATGAAGTCGCGGTCAGCCAGGGCTTGATTGGTGGACTTGTAGGCAGCCGCATTGGTGGTGGCACCAATGGTTTCGCCGGCAAAGAAGTTGGTGTAGGAAATATCTGCCGAGATATTGTTCTGATAGTCGGCTGTTACGCCCACGGTGACCGACTGGTTGTTTTGCGTGAAGGTCGGGCTGGTGCCGCGAAGGTCATGCTGGAATGCCACGCGTGGCGACAGGTTGATGGCACCGATGGCGTTGTTGTAAGTGGCTCGGAGCAGGGCGCGGTAGCCATAGGAGTTGGCTGTGTAAATGCCCAAATTCGATGTGACGGGGTTGGCGGTGTTGGTGGCCAGCGGTGTGGTGAAGTCTACGCCGGTGCCATTGAAGTCAATGCCTTTGGGCAGGTTCAGGTAGGTGTAGCCGGCTTCAGCCAGAGCAATGATCTGCGATGCACCGAGGTAGCGACCCAGCGTCTGCGTGGCCGTCATCTGGAACTGGTGCATCTTCACGCGCTTGTAACCCTGGATGTCGGTGTCTCTGGCCAGGGGGCCGATGCCGGTATTAAAGGCAGAGCCATCCAGCCTGAGCAGGCTGTTGAGCACATTGTTGGCCACCAGGTTAAGCGGCTGGTTGGGGCGATAGGAGTATTCGCCTTGCAGCGCGATGCCCATCGGGCCAAGCGTGTTGAAGCTCAGGCCGTAGAGGCGGACTTTTTCAGCGTATTCGGCAAAGTAGGACGAGGTGGTGGCGCGAGCCACGGTGACCGCACCTTGGCCAGCTGCACCGCCGCCGGCATTCGTGAAGATGACGCCTTCCTGCTGCGGCGTCAGATTGGTTGTTCTGCCGGCAATCAGCGGAGCCGTGTTGTGGTACTGCATGGCATAAACGCCGAACTCGGTATTGTTCAGCTCAGGTACAAGCAGGCGGCTGATGACGGCATATTGGCCGGAGTCGTCGGCTGATTTATCCTCGCCACGATTAATCTTGGCGCCGCTGCCTTCGCTTGATGTGCCACCCAAAACCAGCACTTTCGAGCCGCCGGGTGTGAGGAAGTCATTGGTGCTGAAATACGAGCCATTGGGCTCTGGTCGCGATTCCTTGAATTGGAACTTGTTGATCAATTCCACGCTAAGGTTATCGGTCACATCAAAAGTGACTTGCAGCATTTGCGTGGGCAGCAGGGCTTCCTTGATTTCCGCGCCGGGTGTTCTCAGCTTGCCTACATCGACCGGGTTCAAGGCATTCAGACCGTTGGGAATAAAAGTGCTTTCGCCGAGGCTGATGACTTGTTTACCGAGGCGCACGCCAACATTGCGATCCAGTATATTGAATTTACCACGCACATAGGCATCGTAAATCTCATAGTCATGGCCGAGACGATTTGTAATGACGCTCTGATTTGCCTGTAGTGGATCAAAATCTTTGTTTTGAATAGCGTGATCGTAGAATGAGCTGACGCGGACAAAGGCACCGAAGTTCTTGTAGTTCACATCCAGATCATTGGAGACGCGAAAAATCGAAGACACCAGATCGCCACGATCATAATTGGCATCACCATTATCGTAGTTGGCGCTGTTTCTATCGCCGCCTTTTTGTCGGGCTAGCAGTCGCGAGTCCTTGTCGGTCACGCGCCACAACGCGCCATAACTGACTGTGGTATCCAGCGCGCCAGTCACTTCGCCGTCGGCCAGATCAAACTGCACAGCCATGACGGTCACGGGCGTACATAACGCGGCCCCGATGGCCAGACTCAACAGGGATTTCTGCCAACCCGTGGTGGGTAGGTTTTGATGTGTTCTTTTCATCTGCGTATTCCTCGTTCAAGCCAGGCTCTTAACGGCCTTGCTTTAAGTTAAAACACAAATGACGGTTGTCCATAACCAGACGAATGTCTAATCTGACCAGTGGTCTGTATGGCGGAGTCAGCGGTAGGTTTTGTTACAGATGTGTAAATGCAAAACGCCGGGCAAGCCCGGCGTTTGAGAAGATGCCTGTTTAGCCATGCCGATGCATCGGCTCCTGCAACAGCGCCCGCACTTCGGCTTCGTGCCAGTTATGAGCTTTGCGTTGCAACAAGCGCGCCACGCATTTCTGCAGCGTCATGCTGATCTTGGTCTGCACGCGAATCTGATCGATCTTCGGCCAAGTCGCGCGTTCGCCCTGCTGACGGAACCAGATCACCGATTCCTTGGTCGGGTTTTGTAGCATGTGCTGGTAATGCTTCATGCCATATTTCGGCGGTGCGATGGTGGCATCGCCGTGATAGCTCTGCGAAATCATGGTGTAGACATGGCTGAGCATCTGACGCAGCGCTTCGTTGCTGACGCTGTCGTGCACAACCTGCAGCGAGCCCATGCTCAGCAGTTTGGCCTGGGTCTTGATGATGCGGCGTGGCAGCGAGCTGATCTTGTCGTTCTGGCGCTTCTTGCGTTCGCTTTCCAGCAGCGGAACGATGTGCGGGTTAACCTGGCTGGCAATGAAATAATTCACATTGTAGAGGCGCATCAGACGGCGGCGCGGCATGTCGCTGCGCATGGAGCCATCGACCCAGCGTTCCAGCGGCATGTAGGGCGCGTGATTGCCATCGGCCGATTTCGTGGTGAGCGTGACCGGCGGAAACAGCAGCGGCACGGCGCACGAGGCCAGCACCGCGCTCCACACCAGCAGGTAGGGCGAGGTCAGCTCGTTCATCAAACGCGATTTCTGGTTGGCACCCGTTGGCGAGATGCTGACATTGATGTGGCGCCCGGTTTTCTCGAAGGCTTCCTGGAACGACATTTCGCCGACATTCTGGCGGATGAAGGTTTCCAGTTGCTTCTGATTGGCGAAGCCTTTGCCGCGCAGGCCGTCTGTGATCTTGTTCCAGCTCCAGGCGTGCTTGTAGAGGGCGTCGCCGTCGTAATAGGCGTCCATTTCGTCGCGCGTGTGGGTGCCAATCATGGAGGCGACGAGGGAGCCAGCGCTAGAGCCAGAGATGACGCTGGGCAGCAGACCTTGCTCATCGAGCGCCTTGCAGACGCCGATGTGGAACATGCCGAGTGTTGCGCCGCCGGAGAGTTGCAGGGCCGGCTGACCGAAGCTACGCGCTATATCTTCGAACAGGGCGAGCTTTTCATCGTTGCTGAGATGCTCGATCTGGGCGTCGCAAAGGTAGTCGAGGCTGGCGCAGACCTGATCGACATAGTCCTCGATCAGGCGCTTGGTGCCCACATGGGCGCGGCCGTAAAGCTTGGGGTTGCCCATGTTGCCGAGGTCGTGATGCAGACCTTCACGCAGCGCACGAATCAGCAGCTTGTGGTTATGCGAGTGCTGCCACTGGCGCAAGGTCAGCAGGCGTTCACGCAGCAGTTCGTGGTGGTAATTGTCGGATGCCGTCTCGATCTTCCACAGATCCAGCCCGGAATGAGCGTCCAGCTCCAGCGAAATCTCGCGCCATTCATCATAGGATGAGGCTTGTTGGCGTGCCGCCTGCAAGACTTCGACCTTCATGTTTCGTGCCATATCGCCCACTTCCTGCTGGCCGCCATTACGCAGCCAAGTTGAATCAAGGCAGCGACTGTAGCATGCCGTGACCGCTTGTCTAGCCGATGAGCAGTTTGTCGGGTTTGGAAAACGGCGCGGTCGTCCCCATAATCAAGACATTCGTGTTGGCCTGACCACGCGACCCTTTGAGGAGAATGTCTTGTCTGCGCTGTATCCGGCCCACCCCCGTTTCGAGTCGATCCGCACCGTTGCCTTGCCGGCCTTGCAGGCCACGCTCTGCGAGTACCGCCACCGCGTTACCGGCGCGCGCCATCTGCACTTGGCCACAGACAACCCGGAGAATGTGTTTCTGGTGGCGTTCAAGACCATGCCCGAGGATTCCACCGGCGTTGCGCACATTCTTGAGCACACCGTGCTCTGCGGCTCTGAACGCTTCCCGGTGCGCGATCCGTTCTTTCTGATGATCCGGCGCTCGCTCAACACCTTCATGAATGCCTTCACGGCCAGCGACTGGACGGCCTATCCGTTTGCCAGCCAGAACCGCCAGGATTTCGACAATCTCTTGCAGGTGTATCTGGATGCGGTGTTTTTCCCGCACATCCATCCGCTCGATTTCGCCCAAGAGGGCATTCGCATCGAGCCATCCGTGGATGGTCAGGCGCTGGTCTACAAGGGCGTGGTGTTCAACGAGATGAAGGGCGCGCTGAGTTCGGCGCACAGCATCCTGAATGAGTCGCTGAACAAGTACCTGTTCCCGACCACCACCTATCACCACAACTCCGGCGGCGATCCGGCGCATATTCCTGACCTCACGCACGACGCGCTGAAGGCGTTTCACGGCAAGCACTATCACCCGTCGAACGCGGTTTTTATGACCTTTGGCGACTCACAGCCGCTGGCTCTGCAAACCCGTTTCGAGGACTTGGCCCTGGCGCGTTTCACCGGTGTGGCCGAGCCGGTGAATGGCCGCGACGAGAAGCGCTATGTGGCGCCGTTGCGCGTGGAAGAAGCCTACGCGCCGGAATCGGAAGACGGCCCGCAGACGCATCATGTGCTGGCCTGGCTGCTGGGCCCGGCGGCCGATGCCCGCGCGCGTTTCGAGGCGCATCTGCTCAGTGGCGTGCTGCTGGAGAATTCGGCGTCGCCGCTGCGGCAGGTGCTGGAAACCACGGATCTGGGCGAGTCGCCGTCGGCCTTGAGCGGGCTCGATGACAACAATCGCGAGATGGCTTTCGCGGCCGGCATCGAAGGCTCGCAGCCGGAGCATGCGGCGGCGGTCGAGCAGCTGATTCTGGACACACTGACGCAGGTCGCCGAGCAGGGCGTGCCGCTGAGCGAGGTCGAAGCCGTGCTGCATCAGTTCGAGCTGAGCCAGCGCGAGATCGGCGGCGACAGCTATCCCTATGGTTTGCAGCTGCTGCTCAACGGCCTCACGCCGTATTTGCAGGATGCTGACCCCTTGTCGGTCTGGGACATCGAGGCCGAGCTGGCGCATCTGCGTCTAGCCATTCAGGACGCGGATTTCGTGCCGGGTCTGGTGCGTCGCTTGTTGCTCGACAACCCGCATCGCGTCCGCCTGACCTTGCGCCCGGATGCCGAACTGGCGGCTCGCCGCGATGCGCTGGAGGCGAGCAATCTGGCGAAAATCCACAGCCGCCTGAGTGCCGATGAACTGGCTCAGCTGAAAGTGCAGGCCGAGGCGCTGGCCGCACGCCAGCTGCAGGAAAACGATGCTGCGATTCTGCCGAAAGTGACGCTGGCCGATGTACCGGCCAAGGTGAAGTCGCTGGCGGGCGAGCCGGAAACGCTGTTTGCCGGTCAGCCGGCAGCGCTGCCGGTGACGCGTTACGCCCAGGGCACCAACGGTTTGCTGTATCAGCAGCTGATTGTGGACTTGCCCGACCTGAACGCACGCCAGACTCAGCTGCTGCCGCTGTACACCTCGCTGTTCTCCGAGCTCGGCGTGGGCGCGCAGGATTATCGCGCCATTCAGCAGCGCCAGTCGGCGGTCAGCGGCGGTCTGCGCATGAGCCTGTCTGGCCGTACCACGCTGGCTGACAAGCAGTCGGCGCAGGCGCATCTGGTCATCAACGGCAAGGCGCTGGTGCATCATCAGGGCGCGTTTCAGCAGCTCTTGAAAGACACTTTCTTCAATTTGCGTTTCGACGAATCGGCGCGCGTGCGTGACTTGGTTGCGCAGATGAAAACACGCTGGGAAGGCAGTATCACCGGTCAAGGACATGCCTTGGCGATGGCCACCGCTGCGCGCGGCTGCAGTGCGCTGGCGGCGTTCCAGCAGCGTCACAGCGGCCTGGCCGGCATTCGTTTCTTCAAGCAGCTGCACGAGCAGCAGAGTCAGGCCGGAGCCACCGACGCGCTGCTGGCCGAGCTCGCCGGCATCCACGCGCTGGTGCTGCAAAGCCCGCGTCAGCTGCTGCTGATCAGCGAAGCCGAGGCGCTGGCCGCGGTGCAGGCAGAAGTGGCGTCGCTATGGGCGGATGCCCCGCTGGCGGGCAACAGCCAAAGTATGATCTGGACACCGGCGGAAGGCCGTGTGCAGGAGGCCTGGCTGACGCAGACGCAGGTGCAGTTCTGCGCCAAGGTCTACCCGGCGGTGCCGGCCGGCCATGCCGACGCCCCGGCGCTGATGGCGCTGGGCAGCTTCCTGCGCAACGGCTTCCTGCACCGCGCCATCCGCGAGCAGGGCGGAGCTTATGGTGGCGGTGCAGCCTACGACGGCAATGCTTGCGCCTTCCGTTTCTATTCTTATCGCGATCCGCGCCTGGCCGAGACGCTGGCCGATTTCGATGCCAGTCTGGATTGGCTGCACAGCAGCAAGCATCAGCCGGATCAGCTGGAAGAGGCCTTGCTCGGCATTTTTGCCGACATGGACAAGCCGCTGTCGCCGTCGGGCGAGGCGCGCCAGGCGTTTCACAATCAGCTTTATGGCCGCACGGTGGCGCAACGGCAGCAGCTGCGCGAGCGTTTGCTATCGCTCACGATTGCCGACTTGCAGCGGGTTTCCACCACCTATTTGCAGCCGACAGCAGCCTCCGTGGCGGTGGTTGCGCCTAGCGCTCAGCGCGCCGTTACCGAAGGTCTGGGTCTGGAGACACAAACGCTATGACGGCTTTTTCAGCAGCGAGTTCAAACGCGCAGCCCCTGCTGCATTTCGCCCACGCCAACGGCTTTCACAGCGACTGCTATGTGCCGTTTCTGGCCGAGCTGCGCGAGCATGCCCGCGTCATTCGCGTGCCCATGCTGGGGCACGACCCGCGCTATCCGATCGCGCCGAACTGGCATGGTTTGGGCGAGCAGCTGGCCGACTCCATTCGCAGCCAGGCCGATGGCGAGCCGGTCATCGGCGTCGGTCATTCGCTGGGCGGCATGGCCACGCTGATCGCGGCCACGAAATATCCTGAGCTGTTTCGCGGCGTGATTTTGCTCGACCCGGCTTACATCAACCCGATGGCCGGTTTTGGCGTGGCGCTGTACAAGCTGCTCGGCCGCATTGATGAAGTCACGCCGGCCGGCCGCAGCCTGGGCCGTCGCTCGCATTGGCCAGATCGTCAGGCCGTGCACGACAGCCTGCGAAACAAGGGCCTGTTCAAGCCCTTCACCGACGCCAGCTTTGAGGGCTATCTCGAGCACGGCCTAGTGCAGAAAGACGACGGCGTGCATCTGCGCTACGACCCGGCCGTGGAGGTCGAGATCTTCCGCCACACGCCATCGGATGCCTGGCGCTATCGCAAGCCCTTGAAATGCCCGGTTGCGGTCATCACGGGGGAGAGCAGCGACTTTCTCAAGCGCGGCACCATGCACAAGCTGGCCAAGGCCCAGCGTGTGCCCTTGCAGATCATTCCGGGCGGTCACATGTTCCCCTTCGAGCATCCGCAAGGCACAGCCGAAGCCGTGATGGCGCAGGTGCAGGCCATGTTGTCCGCGACTGAAAAGGCCTCGGCATGAGCGTCGGTCCGGCTGTGGAGTCGCACATCGATCTGCCGTTCGGCCGAGGCCGCATCGCGTTCAAGACCTGGCATGCCGAGGCACGTGGTGTCCCCATCGTGGCGCTGCATGGCTGGATGGACAATGCCGCGACCTTCGACCGCATGGCACCGCTGCTCGCCGAGCATCCGTTCGTGGCCATGGATCTACCCGGCCACGGCCTCAGCGATCCCCGGCCGGCCGGATTCCGCTACCACAATGCCGACTATTTCGATGATGTGCTGGCTGTGCTCGACGCGCTGTACCCGCAGCAGAAAGTGATCCTGCTCGGCCATTCGCTGGGCGCAGGCATTCAGATGATGCTCGCCGGCCTGCTGCCGGAGCGCGTGCAGGCGCTGGTGATGATCGAAGGGCTGGGGCCGCTCACCGCCGACCCGTCCAGCTATGTGGACATGACGCGACTGGCGCTGGCCAGCTATCGCGATTTCCGGCCGGGCCGCAAGCCGATTGCCGACGAAGCACAGGCCGTGCAGGCGCGCATGAACGGCCTCACCGGCACGCTCAGCGAGATGGCATCGCGCATCCTGTGCAGCCGTAGCCTGGCGCGCAACGCCGACGGCGAGCTGTACTGGCTCACCGACAAGCGCCTGCGCCAGAACTCGCTGATGCGCTTTAGTGAGGCCCAGGTGCTGGCCTGCATACGCGCCATCACCGTGCCGGTGCTGCTGATTCGCGGGCAGGATGGCGCGCCGTTCGAGCAGGCCGCCGGCAAGGCGCGGCTGGAAGCTTTTGCCGATCTCCGCCAAGTCACCGTGGCCGGCAAACATCATCTGCATTTAGATGAGTCGCCGGCTGAGGTGGCCGCTCAGATTCGCGCGTTCTTCAGCAGCATCGCGCTGGTACGCAGCTGATCGCGCAGGCCGGTGGCTGAGACCTGGCCGTCTTGCCCGACGAACGCGTAGTTGGCCGGATTGAAGCGCGCAATGCGTGCGCGGTATTCGGCATTGAAGCCGGGATACAGCGTGTTGTTGCGGCCGTTCGGGCTCAAGTACCAGCTTGAGCAGCCGCTCTTCCACACGGTGTGGTCGCTGCGCTGATCCATCATCTCCACAAAGCGCTGTTCGGCTTCTTCCTTCACCACCACATACTTGTCGCCGCGTGCCATGCGCAGGCGGATGCCCTGAATCACATAGTCGATCTGCGCTTCGGCATAGGCGATGACCGAGGTGTGGCCGGGGCCGGTGAACGGGCCGACGAGGAAGTGCAGGTTCGGGAAGCCGCCGGTGTTGATGCCATTGAAGGCTTCGGTGCCATCGCGCCATTTGTCATTGAGCAGAGCGCCGTTCAGACCTTCAATCGCGAACGGTGCGCCGACGCTGCGTACCGTGTAGCCGGTGGCGTAGATGATCACATCCACCGCATGCTCCACGCCGTCCGTGGTGCGAATACCGGTGGGCGTTATGCAATCGATGCCGTCGGTGATCAGGCTGACATTGTCGCGCTGCATGGTCGGATACCAGTCGCTAGACACCAGCACGCGCTTGCAGCCGAACTTGAAGTTGGGCGTGAGCTTGGCCAGCAGCTCCGGGTCTTTGACCTTCTTCTGCAGATAGCTGCGGCTCATGCTTTCTGGCTGCGATTTCAGCAGGTCGTATTTCAAAATCAGGAAGGGCGCGGTCAGTTCATTGAACCAGTACTGGCCCAGGCGCGTGGCCTTCATCGCCGCCGGATTGTTGCGATAGTTGGATTTTTCGGCGTCGCTGAGGGCGCGATCCGGGCGCGGCATGATCCAGTTCGCGGTGCGCTGGAACACGCTCAGGTGCGTCACTTCACCCGCGATGGCCGGCGCCACTTGCACGCCGGTAGCGCCGGTGCCGATCAGCGCAACGCGCTTACCCTTCAGGTCCAGCGCATGATTCCAGCGCGCGGTATGCACCTGCTCGCCGAGGAAGCTGTCGCGACCCTTGAAGTTCACCTCAGCCGGGTCGGCAAACGGGCCCGGTGCGGCCACCACATTGCGCGCCTGCACGCTTTCGCCGGATGACAAGCTGACTTGCCAGAGACCGCTGTCGGCATCGAAACGCGCGCCAGTCACAGCGGTATTGAACTGCATGAACGGGTACATGCCGTACTTGGTCGCGCAGTGACGGATATAGCTGAGAATTTCGCCCTGCTTGGCATACACATTCGACCAGTCGGCATAGGGCTCGAACGAGTACGAATAGAGCTGCGACTTCACATCGCAGCCGCAGCCGGGGTAGGTGTTGTCGCGCCAGGTGCCGCCCACATCCGCGCCTTTCTCGAAGATACGGAAGTTGGTGATGCCGGCTTCTTTCAGGCGGATGCCCATGCCCAGGCCGGAAAAGCCGGCGCCGATGATGGCGACTTCCAGAACGGCTGATTCGGTTTGCAGGGAGGTGCTTTTACGTGTGGTGTTAAGCGGTGCATTCATGACGCAATCTCACGCTGAGTGGAAAGTAGGGTGGGTAAGTGGTGGATGAATTCGGCGGCCAGCGCCGGTGGCAAGGTGGTGAGCAGACCGCCGATGACCATGCGGGTGCAAATCTCTGAAGCTTCTTCGGG
>CALEYY010000057.1 GCA_937928295.1 uncultured Moraxellaceae bacterium | reverse complement strand
CACAGCCTGATAGCGATGCATGGCAGCACGGTGGTGCCGGTCAAAGTGCTCGGCTTGACGGCCGGCAACAGCACGCAAGGCCATCGCTTTGAGGCCAAAGTTTCCCCGGTGGTGTTGGCGCACGCAGACCAATATGACGCGCTTCTTAAAAGTGATGGCGCCGTGATCGCCAGCTTTGCCGAGCGCCGTGCAGACATCGTGCGTCAGTTGCAGGCACGCGGCTGCACCAACCTGATCACGCGCACGCATGCCGAACTGGACTTGGTGGATCAAGCCGCCGTGCGCGCTTTTTTTGCCGCCGAGAAGCCCGAAGTAGTAATTCTCGCTGCCGCAAAAGTGGGCGGCATTCTCGCCAACAACAACTTCCCGGCCGACTTCATCTACGACAACCTCATGATGCAGTGCAATGTCATCCATGAGGCATACCGGGCCGGCGTGCAGCAGCTGCTCTTTCTTGGCAGCTCCTGCATTTACCCGAAGCTGGCACCGCAGCCGATGCCGGAGACCTGCTTGCTCACCGGCACGCTGGAGCCGACCAACGAGCCCTATGCCGTGGCCAAGATTGCCGGCATCAAGCTCTGCGAAAGCTACAACCGCCAGCACGGCACGGACTATCGCAGCGTCATGCCGACTAATCTGTATGGCCCACACGACAACTTCCACCCGGCCAACAGCCATGTGGTACCAGCGATGATTCGTCGCTTCCACGAGGCCGTGCAGAGCGGTGTCGAAGAAGTCGTGGTCTGGGGCACGGGCACACCGATGCGCGAATTCTTGCATGTGGATGACATGGCTGCCGCCTCGCTGTTCGTGCTCGATCTCGACCGCCAGACCTATCTGGCCAATACCGAGCCGATGCTCTCGCACATCAATGTCGGCACGGGAACGGATGTAACCATTCGCGAGCTGGCCGAGACCATTGCTGCCGTTACCGGCTTCACCGGTCGCCTCGTGTTCGACACCACCAAGCCCGACGGCGCGCCGCGCAAGCTCATGAATGTGAGCCGTCTCGCCGACATGGGCTGGCGCGCCCGCATCCAGCTACGCGAAGGCCTGCAGGATGCCTACGACTGGTTCCTGACGCATGCCAGCGAAGTGCGCGGCTGATGCGCCTGCCTGCGATACCCCACGCATGAGCTGGCTGCCCGCCGAGCATTTCAGCCGCATAGTGGCCGACATGCCGCTGGTCTCCATCGACCTGGTGGTACGCAACGGGCAAGGAGATGCCCTGCTCGGCCAGCGCCTGAACCGGCCAGCACAAGGCTGCTGGTTCGTGCCAGGCGGCCGCATCCGCAAAGATGAGCGTATCGCACAAGCTTTTGCGCGCCTGACACAGGAAGAGCTGGGGCAGTCGATTGCCATTGAGGCAGCCCGCTTTCTCGGCGTCTACGAGCATCATTACCCCGACAACTTTTCCGGCACCGACTTCAGCACGCACTATGTCGTGCTGGCCTATGAGTTGGAGCTGGGCCTATCGCTGGCTGCCCTGCCCGCCGAGCAGCACGGAACTTATCGCTGGTGGCCGGTCGCTGAACTACTGACCAGCCCCGTCGTACATTTACATACCCAATGGTATTTTCAGAGCCATTGAGGCTTGCCAGAACTTGAAGAGGACGCAGCAGTGACTTCATCGATTTTGCCCGTGATCATGGCGGGTGGCTCCGGCACCCGCCTCTGGCCGCTGTCTCGCGAACTGTTTCCCAAGCAATTCATCGCGCTGGAAGCCGAGCAGTCCATGCTGCAAGTCACGCTGACGCGACTCGCCGGCCTGCCGGTCAGCCTGCCGCTAGTCATCTGCAACGAAAACCACCGCTTCCTCGCGGCCGAACAACTGCGCCAGCTTGATGCCCTGCAAGGCAATATTTTGCTGGAGCCCGTCGGTCGCAATACTGCGCCTGCCATCGCGCTCGCTGCGCTGCAAGCCACGGCCAATGGTGCCGACCCACTGCTGCTGGTACTCGCTGCTGATCATGTGATTCGCGATACCGCCGCCTTTCAGGCCGCCATCCGCCGAGCTCTGCCACTGGCCGAGGCCGGCTCACTGGTCACCTTCGGCATCGTGGCGCGTACCCCGGAGACCGGCTACGGCTACATCCGTCGTGGCGAGGCCATCGGCAATGGTGCCTTCCGTGTCGCGGCGTTTTTCGAAAAGCCTGCGCGTGAAATCGCTGAAGGTTACCTCGCCTCTGGCGACTACGACTGGAACAGCGGCCTGTTCCTGTTCCGCGCCAACCGCTACCTGGAAGAACTGGCGAAATTTCGCCCGGACATCCTCGCTGCCTGCCGCCAGGCACTGAAAGGTGCGCAGTCTGACCTCGACTTCATCCGTCTCGATGTGGATGCTTTCAAAGCCTGCCCGGACGACTCCATCGACTATGCCGTGATGGAAAAGACCAGTGCTGCCGTGGTGGTGCCGATGGACGCCGGCTGGAACGATGTGGGCGCTTTTGCCTCGCTTTGGGAAGTGCTGCCCAAGGATGCCAATGGCAATGTGCATCGTGGCGATGTCCTGAGTCACGACAGCCAGAACAACTTAGTCTTTGCCGAGAATGCCCTCGTCGCCACCGTTGGACTCAACGATGTCGTCATCGTGCAAACCAAGGATGCCGTGCTCGTGGCCCCGCGCGACCGCGTGCAGGAAGTGAAGCAGATTGTGGCGCAACTAAAGCAGGCGGGGCGCAGCGAGCAGCAGATCCATCGCGAGGTTTATCGCCCTTGGGGCAAATACGACTCGGTGGATGCCGGTGGCCGCTATCAGGTCAAGCGCATCACCGTGAAACCGGGCGCCAAGCTCTCGGTGCAAATGCACCATCACCGCGCCGAGCACTGGATTGTGGTGTCGGGCACCGCGCTCGTGACCCTCAATGGCGTGGACAGTCTGCTCACCGAAAACCAGTCGATCTACCTGCCGGTAGGTGCTGTGCATGCACTGGAAAATCCGGGCAAGGTGCCGCTGGAGCTGATCGAGGTGCAAGTCGGCAGTTATCTGGGTGAAGATGACATTGTGCGCTTTGAAGATCGCTATGGGCGGGCGGAAGGGCCGAAGGCA
>CALEYY010000056.1 GCA_937928295.1 uncultured Moraxellaceae bacterium | reverse complement strand
ACGACCAAGGGGATCGTCGAGCGCGTGAAGGGCTTCGAGGAGGACGACTCGATCGCCCGCGAAACCACCATTCTCTCCCCGACCGACGGCAAGGCGCTGCGCGCGCGCGTCTGGGGACCCGACTACGAGGCTCATGTCAGCCGCGTGAAGATTTATCACCGCGACCATCCGCTCGATCTCACTGATCGCCCCACCCGAGAGCGACTTGACCAGTGCTGTGTTCTCCGCGATCCAGCGGTCGAGCTTCCGGCATTGCTGTCTTTTCCGGGGCCCAACAACATCATCTACTCTCCAACAGCGAGCCAGAAGCTTGGAGACGACTACAACAGGAATCCGGTGGGCACCGGACCGTTCATCCTGAAATCCTGGACTGCAGGCGACCGCATGATCGTCGAGCGCAAGGGCGCGCATCTGCTGCTGGCAGCGATACGCCAGCTTGAGGCCGAGGGCTGGGCATCTGGCGTGCGACCTCAATATGTCGTGTTCGGCGCCAGTGCCCCCGCAACGCCTGAGCTTGCGGCGCTACCGATTCATTATGTTGGTCGCCTACACGATGATGTTGCGCTAGCGCTGCTGTATTCCGCCGCCGATGTCATGGTTGTACCCTCGCTACAAGAGACCTTTGGCCAGACCGCTTCTGAAGCCATGGCTTGCGGTACGCCGGTCGTGGCCTTTGCGGCCACGGGTCTGCTTGATGTTGTGGTGCATGGCGAAACCGGTTATCTAGCGCGGCCCTACGAGTCGGGTGATCTGGCGGCTGGTATTCGCTGGGTGCTAGCCGATGACGAGCGCCGACTGCGCCTGTCGGGGCAGGCGCGGCAGCGCTGTGAGGAGTTGTTTGATCAGCATGTGGTGGCGCGAGCGCACCAAGCACTGTATCGGGAGCTGTTGTCTGACCATGCCGGACTGATGGCAAAAGGATGAAGTTCGGAGCTGATGGGTTTATTACCACAGGAGTTGCTGAGATGAGTCAGAGTCTGCGCCGTGATTTGCCGTTGGACGGTTTGCGTGCAGTGTCTGTCATGTTTGTGATTTTGTCGCATGTTATGTCCCTGCATGGGCAGGGATGGATAGGCAAATTAGGCGGTGTGGGTGTCGGAGTTTTCTTTGTGATTTCCGGCTACATCATCACACGAGTGTTTGCACATGATCTTGCCCGCGAGGGCGGTAGACCTATCGCCGCCTTCTACATAAAGCGCGCTTTCAGAATACTGCCGGTACTTATAGCCTACCTTATGGTTATCAATTTGCTTTATCTGGCGGGCCTTGCCGCTCCGGACTTTTCCGGAACATTCTGCTCGCTGATTTTTCTCCGCAATTTCTCATTTTGTCCAGGTTTGCCGATCACGACACATTTCTGGTCTCTGTCAGTCGAAGAGCAGTTCTATCTTTGGTGGCCTTGGGTTTTCATCTTGTTGAACTACCTCGGGCATCTCCGTCTTGGCGTAGTCTGCTTTTTCATTGCCAGCATGATGCTCACGGTATGGAGTGCATATCATGGCGTATGGCTGCTCCCAGGTATCACCCGCAATCTTCCATTCATCACAGCAGGCATAACACTTGCCCTATTCGAGCCCGGAATCAGGACTTTTCTGGATCGACAGCGTTTGATCGCCGTGCTGGCATCGCCTGTATTGATTTTGCTGGCACTGAGCTGGCTTGAGGTGCCGTACATCACCGACTTCGGGTTATATGAGGCGGGCTGCTTTGTGGTAGCGCCGTTGACTTTTGCCTTGATGGTTGCTGTGCGCTCCCATGGCTGGTTGTCACAGGCATTGTCTCTGGCACCAGTCTCCTATATCGGCAGAGTCAGTTTCAGTCTCTATGTCTGGCAGCAGCTTTTCCTAGTTTCAGGCGAGCAAGTGCCACTTTTGAAAGAGCTTGATCCGTGGTTGTTGATTGCCATGACATTCTCTGTTGCCATACTTTCTCACCATGTCATCGAGGCTATTTCTCTGGTGCTCCGCAACCGAGTCCTAGATCGTCTCAACAAGTTACCAAGCAAGGCATTGGTATGAATAGCCGCGTGGCAAGTGATCCTGCTCGCAACTCACCTGCATCTTTGCAGAGGTTGGAGTCGATCACGGTCCTCTTGCTTGTGTTGCTGACTCTCGGCTTAGCGCTGCTCTGGCAGGACATTGGCTTTTATGACGAGACCATCTATCTCGCCCAG
>CALEYY010000055.1 GCA_937928295.1 uncultured Moraxellaceae bacterium | reverse complement strand
CTTCAAGGTGCAGGTCTGCTCATGCAGCAACCAGCACATGGACCTGCTGCCGCTGGTCGCCGCCTACCTCGAAAAGGTCGGCGTCAAGCTGCAGATCCAGCCGCTGATTGAGTTCGATACGGCGCTGGAAAATGCCGTCTGGGATGAGCCGCGTCAGCTCTGGGTGCTGGATACTACGCGTGGTCAGTACCTAGCACGCACGGTCATTTTCGCTACCGGCCCGATCACGGAGTCGCAAACACCAAAGCTGCCCGGCCTGGACAGTTTCACCGGCGAAATGTTCCATTCGGCGCGCTGGAACCACGACTATGACCTCACCGGCAAGCGCGTCGCCGTAATCGGTACCGGCGCCTCGGCCATCCAGTTCGTGCCCGAGATCCAGCCCAAGGTGAAGTCGCTGTTTGTGTTCCAGCGCACCGCGCCGTGGGTACTGCCCAAGCCTGATGTGGCGCTGAATGACGGTGCCAAGCAACTGATCGAGCGCTTCCCGGCCATTCAGCTGGGCTGGCGCAAGGCCGTTGCCACCTCTCTCAATGCCATCAACTTTGGCTTGCGCAACCCGGATGTGCTGAAGCCGGTCAGTGTCGCCGCGCGACAGCTGCTCAGGCTGCAAATCAAGGATGCCGGCCTGCGCAAGGCGGTCACCCCGGACTTCACGCTGGGCTGCAAGCGCATCCTGTTTGCCAATAATTACTACCCGGCGCTGCAGGCTGCCAATACCACGCTGATTCCGCACGGACTGGTCGGTGTTGATGGCAACACCGTGATTGCCGCCAACGGCGAGCGCCATGAGGTCGATGTCATCATCTGGGGCACCGGCTTCAAGGCCACCGAATTCCTCGCGCCCATGCAGATCACCGGGCTCGGCGGGCAGGAACTGAACCAGCGCTGGCAGGATGGTGCCGAGGCCTATTTAGGCATGACCGTGGCCGGCTTCCCGAATTTCTTCATGATGTATGGCCCGAACACGAATCTGGGGCACAATTCCATCGTTTTCATGCTGGAAAGCCAGATGAACTACATCAAGCAGTGTGCGCTGGCCCTGCGTGAGCGCGGCGCGCGTTACTTGGATGTGCAGGCCGCGCCGATGAGCGAGTTCAACCGCAAGCTGCAGGAACGCCTGCACAAGACGGTCTGGGACTCCGGCTGCAAGAGCTGGTATGTAAACGACGCCGGCAAGAACACGGCGAACTGGTCGGGCTTCACGATCGACTATCGTGTGCGTACCAGCAAGCCGAATTGGTCGCACTACACTATTGTTTAAAAGCCGCGTGGTTTGAACGCCAAACTGTTTAAGTAAAGGAAGGATGTATGCAGCGCATTGATCATCGGCCGCAACTCAGCGGTTTCGCCCAGTGGCAAAGTCAGGTGGCCCGACAGGTGCTGCCGCTGGTCATGCGCGGCAGCATCCGCCCGCTGTGGGGCAGCCGCGTGCCGGTGGTCTGGCAGCGCAAGCTCACCGAGGCGGCGCTGCGCAATGGCTGGGTGCCGCGCAAAGCCGTGGTCGGCGAGACGCGCCTGGGGCATCAGCGGGTCGAGGTCATTACCCCGCGTGATGGCAGCACGGATCAGGTCGTGTTCTTCATGCACGGCGGCGGCTATGTGGTGTGCTCGCCAAGCACGCATCGTCCGCTGACCTCGCGCATTGGCCTGGCGCTGAAAGCCACGACTTATGTGCCGTACTACCGCCTCGCGCCTGAGCATGTGTTCCCGGCCGGCTTGGACGATGCCCTGGATGCCTATCGCGGCCTGCTCGATCGCGGCGTGAACCCGGCGCGCGTGGCGCTGATGGGCGACTCGGCGGGCGGTGGTCTGGCGCTGGCACTGGCGCTGTCGATCCGTGATCAGGGCTTGCCGCTGCCGGGCAAACTGGTGCTGATTTCGCCCTTTGTTGACCTCACTTTGTCTGGCGAGAGTCTGCAGCGCAATGCCAAGGCCGACCCCATGCTCAGCCTGGACTGGATCTACGCCAAGACGCCGATGTACCTGGGCTCGACGCCGGCGAATCACCCGTTGGCATCGCCGTTGTTTGCTGATTTGCGCGGCCTGCCGCCGACGCTGGTGCAGGTCGGCACCGAAGAAATTCTCTATAGCGATTCCGAGCGCCTTGCTGCACGCGCTGCCGAGATCGGCTGGGACCTGACGCTGAGCGTATGGGACGGCCTGTTCCACGATTTCCAGATGATGGGCGACATCCTGCCCGAGGCGAATCAGGCGATTGCGGAGATTGCGGCGTTTGTGCGGGGCTGATCAGCCCGGAGCTGCAAACCGCTTTAGCGTCCGTGCCCGATAATCTCCGGGCGTCATGCCGGTCCATTGCCGGAAGGCCTTGATGAAGACTGTGGCTTCGCGAAAGCCGACCTGCTGTGCCACGGTCTGGATCGGCGTTTGCGTCTGCCTTAACAAGGTCATGGCCTGGTCGCGACGCAGGCCATCCTTTATTTCCTGAAAACTGGTGCCTTCGTCGAGCAGCTTGCGGCGCAGCGTGCGGCCGGTCATGAAGAAGTCCGCCGCGACAGTGTCTAGCGACGGCAATTCCCCACCTTCACCTTGCAGCAGACGGCTGCGCACGCGATGCCCGAAGCTGCCCTGAAACACCGGCTTGATGAAAAACCCCAACGGCAATTCGCGAATCAGCGCCTTCAGCTCATCCCGGCTTCGCGTGATGGGCAGACTGAGCAGGCGTGCGTCGAACACCAGTGTGGTTTCGGCGTGCCCGAAGTGGTGCGGGCAGGGATAAAGCTGGTGGTATTCGGCAACATGCGCCGGCGCCGGGTAGTCGAAGGTGGTTTCGCTGAGCAGGATGCGGCGGTTGATGAGCCAGCAGGCGAAGCGGTACCAGCACAGCAGAATGGTTTCGCTGAGTACATGGCCGGTGTCGAGATCGGGCCGGCGCAGGCACAGCACGAAGCGGGCGGCAGGCTGTGTTTCCGGTGAAAGGCTTTCCTCCTCCCGCAGTGACAGCGTGATTTCATCTGTCAGCACGCGATAGAAATGGCAGCCGTGGCGCAGCGCCTCGCCCAGGGTGCTGGCATTGAGTGCTGCGTGCATCATCAGCGGGAAGGTGCCGACGCGGCTGCGATGTTCAGTGAAGCCCATGAATTCATCGCCGGTCAGCCGCCAGAGGGCGCGCATGAGGTTGGCGAACTGGACGGGCAGCAGGCGACTCGCCGGGTCATCGAGCAGGGCGGCGCTGATGCCGGCTTCGTGCAGCAGGGCGTCGCGGTCGTGGCCGGCGGCGTTGGCGCGCTGCAGCATGGCTTGCGCCACATGCAGCGAGACGGTGTGATGCAGCGAGACGGTGTGATGCAGCGGATTCATCCGGCGCTCCCGGCAGCTGATCTGGACTTTCTGTCCCATTAAATCGGTGAAATGGCAGTTTACTCGCGATTATGTCGCGTATTCGCGAGTTTCATGTCCGTTTTTGTCGATTTAATTGCCGTTTTTCTCATTGCCGCTGTGGGGCACTGCGAACACACTCTGAACCCGTCAGTCACCACCTTTTTCACGGGTTCTCACCATGCATTTTCCCTCCTTGAATCATGACCTCGGCGAAACCATCGATGCTCTGCGCGATGCCGTGCGCCAGTTCGTGGTCGCCGAGATCGCGCCGATCGCCAACGAAGTCGATCGCAGCAATGAATTCCCCATGCAGATCGGAAGAGCGTCGTGTAGGGAAAGAGTGTCTTCGCCTGTGTAGAT
>CALEYY010000054.1 GCA_937928295.1 uncultured Moraxellaceae bacterium | reverse complement strand
ATGGGGTCAATGCCGATGCCGTTGTCGCTGACGCGGAAGTACGCGCCCTGGCTGTCGGACCACCAGCGCACATGAATCAGGCCCTTGTCGGGCGTGTATTTCACGGCATTGGTCATGAGGTTGGAGAAGGCTGAGCGCAGGTCGGCTTCACGGCCGAGCACCTGCAGACCTTCCTCCACTTCCAGCGTCACGCTCTGGCCCTTGGGCTTGGCCATGGCATCGGCGTCGAGATGAATCTGGCGCAGCAGGCGCGGCACATCCACCACCTGCGGTTCGCGGTCGTCGGGCTGGCTTTCGAGGCGCGACAGCATGAGCAGGTCGTTGACCAGGTTGTTCATGCGCGTGGCTTGCTGCTGCATCTGTGTCAGCGCACGCGCCCAGCGCGGCGCGAAGTCATCGACCTGTTCGTTCAGCGTTTCCAGATAGCCGCTGAGCACGGTCAGCGGTGTGCGCAGTTCGTGCGACACATTAGCCACGAAGTCTTTGCGCATCTGCTCTAGGTTATGCAGGCGGGTGATGTCGTAGACGATCATCAGGCGGTCGTTGTCGCCAAAGCGGGTAATCTCGAACTGTAGATGCTGGCCGGGAAAGCGCGGCGAGGGCATTTTCAGGCCATCTTCATAGGGGCCGTGCTGAAAGTAGCGGTTGAAGCTGGGCGTGCGGATCAGGTTGAGGATGGGCTGGCCGAGGTCGCGTGCACGGATGCCGAGCAGCGCCTGTGCCGCTGGGTTCCACCACTCCAGATTGCCATCGCTGTCGATCAGCGTGACGGCTTCTTCCAGTGCCGACACCGAGGCGCGTGCGCGTTCGATGATGTTTAACAGGTTGTCTCGTGAGCGGCGTTCGTTGCGGCGTAATTGATAGATGCTCTGGAACACTTCGTCCCAGCTGCCGTTGCTGTCCGGCACGTCCTGCTCGGTGTTGCGCAGCCAGGCCCGCAGGCGCTCCAGGTCGCGGAGCGAGCGCCAGAGGTGGAAGGTCAATACCGCCGCTACCGTCCAGCCGGTAATGCCGAGGAACCAGCCAATCAGGCCGGCAACAATCAGTGCCAGTGTCAGTTCGCTGAGTTCGCGTTCCGGCAGGCGATGCTTCACGGCGTCTCCGCGCGATCATCGACTTGCGTCGAGAAGCGATAGCCGGTGCCGCGCACGGTCTGGATGAAGCGGTCGAAGTTGAACGGTTCCAGCGCCTTACGCAGACGGCGGATGTGCACATCGATCGTGCGATCTTCAACATAGACATTGCCGCCCCAGACCTGATCAAGCATCTGCGTGCGCGTGTAGGCGCGCTCGGGGTGGCTCATGAAGAAGGCGAGCAGGCGATATTCGGTCGGCCCCATCTCCACTGGTTTGTCGTTTGCGGTGATGCGGTGGCTGACCGGGTCGAGCTTGAGGCCTTCGACCTCGATGGATTTTTCCTGGTTCAGCGCGCTGGAGCGACGCAGCACGGCCTTGATGCGCGAAATCAGCTCGCGGGTCGAGAACGGCTTGGTGATGTAGTCGTCGGCACCGGCGTCCAGACCTTGAATCTTGTTGTCTTCCTCGCCGCGCGCGGTGAGCATGATGATGGGGATTTCGCTGGTGTTCTCGTCGCGCTTGAGGCGGCGCGCCAGCTCGATGCCGGTCATGCCGGGCAGCATCCAGTCGAGCAGGATCAGCGCCGGGCGTTCATCGACCACGAGGTGGTGCGCCTGCAGGGCGTCTTCGGCCTCGATGCAGTCGAAGCCGGCCAGATCCAGCGCGATCGAGATCATCTCGCGGATGGCCGCTTCATCGTCGACGATTAAAATGCGTTCGTTTTTCATGTGCCGGTTTACCGTGAGCGAAGTGACACTCGCATTACACGCAGGTTTCGTGACGGAAATATTACTATTTCATGTCGTCGAGCGAAAAAGCCATCCGCCCAACAGCGCCATAAACACGACCAAACCCACCACATGGTTGTTTTTGAAGGCGTTCAGGCAGGCGGCCGGCTCGCGCTGGCGTGTTTGCCAGGCCTGCAACGCAAACAAAACGGCGGCGATGCCCAGTCCGGCCAGCCAGGGCCAGCCCAGCTCCAGCTGCTGGCCAATGAATAGCAGGCCGACCATGAACAGCCCCTGCAATAGCGCCACCATGAACAAATCCAGCTCGCCGAAGAGAATGGCGGTGGACTTGATGCCGGCCTTGAGGTCGTCGTCGCGGTCGCACATGGCGTACTGCGTGTCGTAGGCCACCGTCCACGCCAGATTGGCGCTGTAGAGCAGCCAGCACAGGGCATCCGGCGATTTGCCCTGAGCCACGAAAGCCATGGGGATGGCCCAGGAGAAGGCCGCGCCGAGCACGACCTGCGGCAGATAGGTGTAGCGCTTCATGAAGGGGTAGAGCGTGGCCAGCGCGAGGGCGCCGAACGACCAATAAAAGGTGTCGCGGTTCAGCCAGAGCAGCAGCGAGGCGCTGGCGGCGATGAGCAGGGCGAACAGCGCCAGCGCTTCGTTTGCGCTGATGCGGCCGGTGACCAGCGGCCGCTCGGCGGTGCGCGAGACTTCGCCATCCCAGTGCCGGTCGGCGTAGTCGTTGATGACGCAGCCGGCCGAGCGCATAAGCACTACGCCTAGCGTGAAAATCAGGACGATCTGCGCGCTCGGATGGCCATCGCCGGCGACCCAAACGGCCCACCAGGTTGGCCACAGCAAGAGCCAGATGCCGATGGGGCGATCCAGACGCATGAGGGCGATGCAGTCGGGCAGACGGTCTTTCAGCGTGGCCATAATAAAGGCAGTCTCGTGGCTATTTCTTCAGAAGGCAGCTTTGTGTGAAGCGCCGTTTAGTCTAGCAGAGCCGGCATGAACGCCTCGGCCACCAGCACCGGATGGCCATGCAGCGTAAGTCGCGAGCGACGAGCCCAGCAGGTGCCGTTGGCCAGCGTGACGCGGGCGCAGGCGATATCACCTCGCACCAGTGCCGGGTTGCGAAACAGCACGCTGCCCAGCGACTGGTTGCCGAGCCGGGTCAGGCGACGGCCCATGCCGGTGAGGCTGCTGCGCGGCAGAATCGAGCGCGCCTGCACCCAAATCGCGTCGCCATTGAGTAGCTGCACTTCACGCACCCAAGCGTACTGGCCGGTTTTCAGGCCCAGCTGTCGACGCTCCTCAAGGTGCGGCACCGCCCAGCCTTCGTGCAGTACGCGCACGCGCAGATGGCCTTGCGCCTTGCGCTGCAGGCGGGCAGTCAGCGAGCCGGGCTCATTCAGCCAGCTGCGCCAGACGGCGGGCGGGGCAAGCCGCCAATGTGTCGCAGCAGGGTGCCAGCACGCGGGTGGCCGCCAGTCGGATGGGTGTTTTTGCATGATGGCGCGAGCATGCCGAGGTGTTGCCGAGTAAGCAAGCTCGGTGTGCCTGAGGCAATAGTCTTTGGCTATCAAATTTGGCGAAACTATCCATTATAAAAAATATGGGTATGTCGCTAGAGTTCACTTGTCCCGAGCAGCAAGCCTGACTCGAATCGTTCAACACTGAGGAGCAACAACGATGAAAATCAATGTGACCGTGACTGGTAAGAACCTTGAAGCGGCGTTTGCCGGTGAATCCATGGCCTTCATGAAGTACAGCTACTTCGCCAAGGTTGCGCGTGCCATGGGCGATGAAGCCACCGCCGCGGCGTTTGAAGAAACCGCCAAGCAGGAAATTCAGCACGCTTTCGGCCACTTGGACATCCTGTACCCCAAGGAAACCCTGACCCCGGCCAATATGCTGGAAACGGCGATTGCCGGCGAGACCTACGAGTACACCGAGATGTACCCGAAGTTCCGCGAAACGGCGGTAGCGGAAAACAATGCCGATGCCATCCAAGAGTTCAGCGAGCAGATCGCCGAATCGCAGGAGCACGCGCAGTGGTTTCAGCAGGCCCTGCTGAAGGCGGAAAAGCGCTTTGCCGCGCTGGCCAAGGTTGAGGAGCGGCACGCCAATCACTACAAGCAGGTGCTGGCGGCGGTTCAAGCCTGACAGTGTGTGATGTAACAGTTTGAGGTAAGATGCGCGCCGAATTGCATGTGTCAGTGGGCGCGCGTACCTTATGCGTCGATTACAAAATCGAATTTGATGAAAACAGGGGTAAATCATGAAGAAGTGGCAATGCATTGTGTGTGGTTTCATTTATGACGAAGCTGTTGGCATGCCGTGGGACGGCGTTCCTGCCGGTACCTCGTGGAATGACATTCCGGCCGACTGGCTGTGCCCGGATTGCGGCGTCGGCAAAGACGATTTTGAAATGGTGGAGATTTAAGTGATGCGCCCGTTAATCATCCTCGGGACGGGCCTAGCGGGTTACACGCTGGCCCGCGAATACCGCAAGCTCAATGCCGAGCGCGAGCTCGTGCTGATTTCGCAGGATGATGGGCGCAGCTATTCCAAGCCCATGCTGTCGAACGGACTGAGCAAGGGCAAGACCGCCGATGCCATCGCTATGGCTTCCGCCACGGACATGGCCACGCAGCTGAAGGCGACGGTGCATTCGCATGTGGCCGTCACCGCGATTGATCGTGACGCGCAGACGCTGACCGTGAAAACGGCCGACGGTACCAGCCAAACATTGGCTTACGGCGACCTCGTGCTGGCGGTGGGTGCCGATGTCTTCCGTCCGCCACTCGGTGGCAACGGCGGCGAGCGTGTTTACACGGTCAATGACTTGGAAGATTACGCCCGTTTTCGCGCCGCCATTGGCGACAGCGGCAAGCGCGTACTTATCATTGGCGGCGGTCTGATTGGTTGCGAATTTGCCAACGACCTGTCGGCCAGCGGTTTTGATGTGGAACTGGTCGAGCCTATGGGTCGCCCATTGCCAACGCTGTTGCCCGAGCGCGCCTCGGCAGCGGTGGCGGATGGCCTGCGCTCGCTGGGCGTGAACTTCCATTTTGCCGGCGTCACTGCCGTCGATCTGGCGGGCGAGGGCGTGCAGGTGTCGTTGTCGGACGGCAAGACTGTCGCTGCAGACATCGTGCTGTCGGCCATCGGTCTGCGTCCGCGCATCGCACTGGCACAGGCGGCGGGGCTGGACACGGCGCGTGGCATCGTGACCGATCGCTTGCTGCGCACCAGCGACGAGCACATCTACGCTCTCGGTGATTGCGCCGAAGTGTCTGGCAAGGTGCTGATGTATGTGCTGCCGCTGATGGCCGCTGCGCGTGCGCTGGCCAAGACCCTGGCCGGTGAAGCGACACCGGTGAGCTACCCGGCTATGCCGGTGCAGATCAAGACGCCGATCTGTCCGATCGTGGTGTCGCCGGTGGCACCGAATACGGAAGGCGCGTGGGAAGTCGAGGCTGACGGCGCTAATGTGAAGGCCAGCTTCCGCGCTGCCAATGGCGACCTGCTGGGTTTTGCGCTGACCGGCAGCTATGCCACGGACATGAAAGTGAAGTCGGAAATGGCCAAGGCGTTGCCGGCGATTCTGACCTGATCCAGCGTTTCAGCCAGAAAAATGCCGGCATATCAGCCGGCATTTTTTTGTCTGCTTTTGTCTGTAAGGCTACAAGTCAGCAGGCTACAAAGTCAGCGCTGTTCGGCCGCGCCGGACTGCTTGTAGAGTGTGCGGGCGCGGTCGAGATCCTGCTCCACGCCATCGCCAGTCAAGTACATGTCACCGAGACGGGACATGGCCTTGGCGTAGCCTTGCTCGGCGGCCTGCTCGAACCAGCGTGCGGCCTTGCGACGATTCTGTCGCACGCCTTCGCCGGCGTAGTACATCTGCGCTAGGTTGAACTGGGCCTCGACTACGCCCTGATCGGCAGCCTCTTCATACCAATCGGCGGCTTTGCCTTTGTCTTGCGGCACACCCATGCCTTGGTCATACATCAGGCCGAGGTTGTTTTGTGCCAGTGCCGAGCCGCGTTTGGCGGCGCGGGTGAGCAGTTCGGCAGCTTTGCGGCGGTCTTGCGGCAAGCCTTTGCCTTCGTAGTAGGACATGCCCAGCGCGTAAAGCGCCGGTGGGTAGTTCTGCTCGGCAGCTAGCCGGAACCAGGTATTGGCTACCTTGTAGTCGCGATCCAGACCGAGGCCGCTGAAATAGAGCGCACCCAAGTTGTATTGCGCACGATCCAAGCCTTGCTTGGCGGATTTGGCGAACCACTCGGCGGCTTTGGTGCGGTTTCGCACTAGGCCATCGCCATTGTAATAAAGAATGGCGAGGTTGTACTGGGCTTCGGGCGAGCCGCGATAGGCTTCCATGCGTGTTTGCGCGAGAGAAACAGTGGTGCGTTCCCCTTTGACGCTGGGGGCTGCATACGCAATCGACATGCCTGCGCAAAAGCAGAGCAGGGCGGTGCTACTCCAGCGAGTCAGGAACATGGAAGCATCCAATCAACAAAAGTACGATTAACAATTTACCAATCGTTACGCGGTACGGGAAGTGTCGCTGCACCGTATTCTGTAGGTATTCTGTTCATACTGCCGCGTAATGGTCTCGTTGCGCAATCCACCGTTGCAGCAAGGGGTGGTCATGTCGCGGATTATCTTTAGCAATGTGCTCGGCAAGCTGGCGGGCGGCGGGCAATAAATGCTGGTCGCGCAGCAGGTCGGCGATGCGGAAGCTGACATCGCCGGTCTGGCGGGTGCCCAGCACTTCACCGGGGCCGCGCAGGCTCAAGTCCTTTTCGGCAATCACGAAGCCGTCTTGCGAGTCACGCAGAATTTGCAGGCGCTCGCGGCCCAGCCCAGACAGCGGTGTTTGATACAGCAGCACGCAAAAGCTGGCGGCCTGACCACGGCCGACGCGACCGCGCAGCTGATGCAGCTGCGACAGCCCCAATCGCTCCGGGTTTTCGATGACCATGAGGCTGGCATTGGGTACATCCACGCCCACTTCAATCACGGTAGTGGCGACCAGCACGGCCAGCCGGCCGGCGGCAAACTCGGCCATGATGGCGGCTTTCTCGGCCGGCTTGAGCTGCCCGTGTACCAGTCCGATGGCCAGCTCGGGCAGGGCTTCGCGCAGCAGCTCGGCGGCGACTTCGGCGGCCTGCGCCTGAATTTGCTCGCTGTCTTCGATGAGGGTGCACACCCAATACACCTGTTGGCCGCTGGCCACATGATGCGCGATGCGGGCGATCAGGTCGTCGCGGCGGGTGGCGGGTAGTACCACGGTTTGAATGGGCTGACGGCCGGGCGGCAGGCCGTGGATGACCGAGGTGTCGAGGTCGCCATAGGCGCTCATGGCCAGCGTGCGCGGAATCGGCGTGGCGGTCATGATGAGCTGGTGCGGGGCCATGCCGCTGCTCTGGCCCTTGCGCGTCAAGGCGAGGCGTTGTTCCACGCCGAAGCGGTGTTGCTCATCGATGATGACGAGGCCGAGGCGGGCGAACTGCACGCTGTCTTGAAACAGCGCATGAGTGCCGGTGAGCAGCTGGCATTCGCCGTTGGCGATGCTGTTGAGCTGGCGCTGGCGAGCCTTGCCGGTGAGCTTGCCGGCCAGCCATCCCACGCGAATGCCTAGCGGTTCGAACCAGCTCTGAAA
>CALEYY010000053.1 GCA_937928295.1 uncultured Moraxellaceae bacterium | reverse complement strand
GACCACACCCTGCAATGACACCATGTTGCCGGAGTAGATGCCGACCAGCACGAAGCCCATGTGCGACACCGAGGTGTAGGCAATGAGGCGCTTGATGTCAGTCTGTGCACAGGCAAGGATGGCGCCGTAGAAAATACCGAAGACGCCCAGCCACATGGCAATCGGTGCGAACTCGACCGAGGCATTAGGGAACAGCGGCACGCCGAAGCGCAGCAAGCCATAGCCTGCGGTTTTCAGCAGTACACCGGCGAGATCGACCGAGCCTGCGGTGGGTGCTTGCGCATGCGCATCGGGCAACCAGGAGTGGAACGGCACCACTGGTAGCTTCACGGCAAAGGCCATAAAGAAGCCGAGCATGATGACCATCTCAACGGCAGGAGCCATGCTGGTGGCAAGCAGATCATCGTAATCGAAGGTCAGCACGCCCGTAGCTTGGGCATGCACCAGCACAAGGGCAATGATGGCCAGCAAAAGCAGCAGACCGCTGGCCTGGGTGTAAATGAAGAACTTGGTGGCCGCGCTGATGCGGCTGCGGCCGTTGGCTCCCTTGTGACCCCAGAGGGCGATCAGGAAGAACATCGGCACCAGCATCATTTCCCAGAAGAAGAAATACAGGAACAGGTCAACTGCCAGAAATACACCAATGACGCCGCCCAAGTTCCACAGCAGGTTCAGGTAGAAGAAGCCGACATGGTTTTCGATTTCGCGCCAGGAGCAGGCCACCGCCAGCACGCCGAGGAAGCCGGTGAGCAGCAGCATGAGCATGGACAGGCCGTCCAGCGCGAGATGGAAGCTGATACCAAAGCGCGGAATCCAGTCTCGTTGGAACTCCAGCTGCCACACGGGATGACCGCTGACAGCTGTCGCCAGTGCATCGCCGTGGTAGTTGCCTTGCAGCCAGACCATGACCGTCAGCACGAAGAAGGCGAGCATGGTTACCAGCGCAATCCAGCGCGGCGTGTTCGGGCTCAGGCGCTCTGCCTGCCAGGCCAGCAAACCGCCGGCAAACGGGATCAGGAGCAGCCAGAGCAGAATGGACGAGTCAAAAGTGATCATGGCTTACACCAACACAAGCATGGAAAGAATGACCAGGGCGGCCAGCGCAAACGACGCGGCATACCAACGAATCTGACCGCTCTCGGTCGGCACCAGCACGCGATTGCCGAAGCGCGCCAGGCGCGGCAGCAGACCCACGCCCTGATCGGCCGGGTCGTGACGCAACAGGTGCACGAGGAACATGAACGGCTTCACGAACACGCGGTCATAGAGCCAGTCGAAGCCCCAAGCGTTGTACCAGAGCTTGCTGATGGCACGCGCCGGCGGGAACTCGGCCAGGCTGTTGACGAAGCGGCGCTCGCCGAGGAACAGGAAGGCCGCAATGATGATGCCGAGGATGGCGATGCCGCCGGAGACCATCTCCAGCTCATGCTTGCCATGCTCGCCCGCAGTCGCTGATGGCATGGCTGGCAGCACATCGGCCAGCGGCTGCTGAATCAGCGCGCCGACACCGGTCGACAGCACCAGCAGAATGGCAAGCGGCAGCCAGTAGGTCACGCCCTTGAGTTCGTGGGCATGCGTCTTTTCTTCGCCATGGAACACGGTGAAGATCAGGCGGAAGGTGTAGATCGAGGTCAGGAACGCGCCCAGCAAGCCCGCCATGAGCAGATTTGTGTGCCCACCGGCATAAGCCTCGAACAGAATTTCATCTTTCGAGAAGAAGCCAGAGGTCACAAACGGCAGGGCCGCCAGCGCACCGCCACCGATCAGGAAGCAGGCATACACGAACGGGATCTTCTTGCGCAGACCGCCCATCTTGAAGATGTTCTGCTCGTGATGCACGGCGATGATGACCGCGCCTGCCGAGAGGAACAGCAGCGCCTTGAAGAAGGCATGCGTCATCAGGTGGAAGATCGCTGCCGACCAGGCGCTGACACCTAGGGCCAGGAACATGTAGCCGATCTGGCTCATGGTCGAGTAGGCAAGGATACGCTTGATGTCGGTCTGTACCAGCGCGGCAAAGCCCGACAGCACCAGCGTGGTCGCGCCAATGACACCGACCAGCGCCAGCACATCCGGTGCCAGCTCGAAGAGGCCGTGCGTACGCGCGATCAGGTAGACGCCAGCGGTAACCATGGTGGCGGCGTGGATGAGTGCGGAGACCGGCGTCGGGCCGGCCATGGCATCGGCCAACCAAGTCTGCAGTGGCAACTGGGCGGATTTACCAACGGCGCCGCCGAGCAGCATCAGCGTGGCCATGTTGATCCAGAACGAGCCGCTGGCGAAGTGTTGCGGCGCCAGCACCATCAGCTCCTGAATGTTCAGCGTGCCGAGCTCGCGGAACAGAATCATCATGCCGATGGCGAGGAAAGTATCGCCGACACGGGTGACGATGAAGGCCTTGCGCGCGGCCAGACCGTTGGCGGCATCGCTGTAGTAGAAGCCGATCAGCAGGTAGGAACAGAGACCCACGCCTTCCCAGCCGAAGTACAGGAACAGCAGGTTGTCGCCGAGTACCAGGAAGATCATGGAGGCGACGAACAGGTTCATGTACGAGAAGAAGCGCTCGTAGCCATCCTCACCGCGCATGTACCAGGACGCGAAGATGTGGATCAGGAAGCCGACACCGGTGATGACACCCATCATGGTCAGCGACAGACCGTCCAGACGCAGCGCGAACTGGGCATTGAGGCCGTCAACCGCGAGCCAGGTCCAGAGCACCTGCGTATAGGCGCCGCCTTCCGGCATGTGCGTGAGGAAGTCGTAGCCGACCCAAGCGGTAGTGGCAGCCGACAGGCCAAGCGAGCCGACACCGATCAGCGCCGCGACATTTTCGGAAATACGCTCGCGCGACAGCGACAGCAGAATGTAGCCGAGCAGTGGAAATACAAAGGTCAGAAAGAGCAGGTTCATCCGCGCATCTCACTGGCAGCATCAATGTCGAGGGTTTTGAAGCGACGGTACAGCTGCAGCACGATGGCCAAACCAACCGATGCTTCGGCAGCCGCCAGCGTGATGACGAAAATAAACATCACTTGGCCATCAGGCTGGCCCCAACGCGCGCCGGCCACCACAAAAGCCAGCGCCGTGGCATTCATCATCACTTCCAGTGACATGAGCACGAACAAGATATTGCGGCGCACCAGCAAGCCGGTCAGGCCAAGCACGAACAAGATGGCGGCGAGTGCCAGGCCATGCTCCATGGGTATTCCGGTCATTACACTTTCCATCCCGTCAAAACCTGTTGCAGCCATTTACGGCTGATCATCCGAACGACCAAGGTGGTATGCCGCCACCATGGCACCGAGCAGCAAGAACGACGCCAGCTCGACGCCCAGCAAATACGGGCCGTACAAGGCGATGCCGACCTCCTTTGCCGATACCTCGACCAGTCCGGCCGGGTGCTGGCCCATGCCGGTCAGCACATAGCCCAGTGCCGCCAGCAGCGCAGCGGCCAGTAGCGACGGCAGCAGCCAGATGCGCGGTGTCATCCAGGCCCTTTCCTGCTCGATGGCGGCATCGCCCATGTTCAGCATCATGATCACGAACACGAACAGCACCATGATGGCACCGGCGTAAACGATGATTTCCAGCATGCCGGCGAACGGCGCGCCGAGGGCAAAGAAAATCATCGCCACCGCGAGCAAAGACACGATGAGATTGAGCAACGCATGCACCGGGTTGGTGTGCGTGATCACGCGCAGCGTGGCCAGCACGGCAACAGCAGCAGCAATGTAGAAGGCATATAGCACGGCATTCACTCTCTTCATGCGCTGACCGAAATCAGCGCCGTTGTTATCCGCCGATTACGGCATCAGACCCTTGACGCTGACCGGCTCGGCTTCATGCTGCGCCGCGCCTTTCGGCTTGCCGGCGATGGACAGGCCGGCAACACGGTAGAAGTTGTAATCCGGATTCTTGCCCGGCCCGGAGATCAGCAGATCTTCCTTCTCGTACACCAGATCCTGACGCTTGAACTCGGCCATTTCGAAATCCGGCGTGAGCTGGATGGCCGTGGTCGGGCAGGCCTCTTCGCACATGCCGCAGAAGATGCAGCGCGAGAAGTTGATGCGGAAGAACTCCGGGTACCAGCGGCCATCGTCCGTTTCGGCTTTCTGCAGCGAGATACAGCCCACCGGGCAGGCCACGGCACAGAGGTTACAGGCCACGCAACGCTCTTCGCCATCCGGGTCGCGAGTCAGCACGATACGGCCGCGATAGCGCGGCGGCACATAGATCGGCACTTCCGGGTACATGAGCGTGTCGCGCTTGCGGAACGCGTGCGAGAACACCATCACCATGCTGCGGATCTGGGTGAACGCGCCGACGATAATTCCAGTCAATGTCATCTTCAGTTCCTCAGGCGGCCGGGGCGTTAAGCAGGACAACCGCAGCCGTCACCAACATGTTCAGCAGACACAACGGCAGGCAGACCATCCAGCCGAAAGTCATCACGCGGTCATAGCGCGGACGCATGAGCGCGCCACGCACGAGCACGAAAATCATGATGAAGAAGCCGGTCTTGGCGGCGAACCAGAAGAACGGCGGAATGTTCTCGACATAAGGGATCGGCAGTGGCAGCCAGCCGCCGAGGAAGAGCGTGGCCAGCAGCGCCGAAATGACCACCACGGCAACATACTCACCGACGAAGAACATGCCCCACTTCAGGCCCGAATACTCGATGTGATAACCATCGGCCAGTTCCTGCTCGGCTTCCGGCTGGTCGAAGGGATGACGGTGCGTCACCGCGATGCCGGCGATCAGGAAGGTACAGAAGGCAAAGAACTGCGGCACGATGAACCACATGCCCTGCTGCGCCAGCACGATGTCACGCAGGCTGAACGAGTCGGCCTGAATCACCACGCCCATGAGCGCGATGCCCATGAACACTTCGTAAGACAGCGTCTGCGCCGAGGCGCGCATGGCCCCGAGCAAGGCGTACTTGTTGTTGCTCGACCAGCCGGCAAACAGCACGGCGTAGACGGCCAGGCCGGCCATGGCGAGGAAGAACAGAACGCCGACATTGAGGTCGAACACACCCCAGGTTGGCGTGATGGGGATGACTGCCATCACCGCCAGCAGCGACGAGAAGGCAATCGCCGGTGCCAGCCAGAAGATGAACTTGTCGGCAAACGGCGGCGTCCAGTCTTCCTTGAAGAACATCTTCAGCATGTCGGCGGCGAGCTGGAACAGGCCGAACGGGCCGACACGGTTGGGGCCGTAGCGATCCTGCCAGAGCGCCAGCAGGCGGCGTTCAACGAAGCTGAGGAAGGCGCCCGAGAGCACCACGGCCAGCAGAATGACCACGGCCTTCATGACAGCGATAAGGATCTCGACGAGATCTGGTGTGAGCCACGCCATGTTCATGATCAGAGCCCTCCCTGCAAGGCAATCGTGGCCCAGCCCTGACGCACCACCAGCGGCTGATCGGCCAGACCAACCGGCAGGCCGACGGTGCCCAGCGGCAGGCTGTCATCGATACGAACCGGCAGCTTGGCGGAGCCAGCACCGGCGCGAACCAGCACAACGGCATCGGCACCGACGGTGAGCTGGGCGGCAGTGGCGCTACTCAGCGCGACATAGGCGCTGGCGTTGCGCGATTCCATGACCGGCGCCTTGGCAGCCATTTCGTCGCTACCGAAGAGATGGTAGATCGGCAGTACACGCAGCTCATTGGCACGAGCGGCGAAGGCAGCCGGCACGAAGCCGAAATAATCCGTTGCGCTGGACGACGTGAACACACGCACGCCCTGATCGCCGCCCTTGAGGCTGCCACCGACTTCATCCTGGAACTTGTTCCAGGCCGAGGGCGAGTTCCAGCCCGGCGCAGCAGCAAATGGCACGATGGGCGAACGCTCGTTCGGGCCGGCATAGCCTTCCATGGAGAAGGCCAGCGCCGAATCCGGATCTTGCGAAGCGCGCGGCTCGTGCACGGAGATATTGGCGCGCATGGAGGTGCGACCCGAGTAGCGGCGCGGTTCGCGGGCGATCTTCAGACCGTGAATGCGGAAGGCGGCATTCGGAGCCGCAGCGCCAATGGCAGACAGTGCCGGGATGCCGGCGGCCGTGGCGGCCACGGCGTCATCGAGCAGTGTCCACTCCACATCCGTGCCGGTGATGGTGCTGCGCAGGGCATGCAGCCAGCGCCAGGATTCCTTGACCAGCACGGCGGCGTCGTAATAACTGGCGTCGAAGGCCTGGAAATAGCGCTGGGCGCGGCCTTCCTGGCTGATCACGGTGCCATCGCCTTCGGCGAAGGTGGCGGCAGACAAGACCCACTGAGCCTTGTCAGTCGTTGCGGTCTGCTGATGATCCACCACGATGACGCTGCTGGCAGCGCTCAGGGCGGCATCGACCGCAGCCGTATCGGCACGACGGTAGAGGTCGTTTTCCAGCACGATGACGCTGTCTGCGCCACCGCTAGCGAGCAGACTCAGCGCCTGATCCAGCGATTCGCCGCCGATCAGCGTGCTGCCCACGGAGTTGACTTCGCTGAACGCGAGCACGATGCCGGCGTCTTTTTCACGCTTGAGCAACGCCTGAGTGATGTTGGCGGCAGCCTGCAATACGGCGGCATCGCCAGCACCCACGCCCGATACCACCAGCGGCTTTTTCGCCGCCAGCAGGTCGGCAGCAATAGCCTTGGCCAGTGTCTGCGTGGCGGCATCGAGACCGCTGACGGCAGGTGCCGAGGCATCGATGGCATGAGCCACGGCGAAGCCGAGACGCGCCAGATCTTCCGGCGCGGCGCGATGGGTAGCGAGCGCGACATCATCGAGACGGGTGGCGCTGACGCTAGCAATGAACAGCGGCGACAAGGCGCGCTGGCCAATGTCGCGAACACCGAGGGCGTTCCAGTCCTGAATACGCTTGTCGGCGCTCATCTGCACCGGCTTATTCTTCACCGACTGACGCAGTGCGAGGGCAAGACGCGCCGAGGTCTGCGTCACATCTTCACCGAGCACAAACACGGCATCGCAGGCTTCGACATCGCGCATGCCGAGCACGCGTTCGCCGTAGCTCTGCAGAATGCTCACCGCCAGCTGGTCGAGCGCTTGGTCAGCTGCATTGACGCCGGCAAAGAAGTTGTCGGCCCCGACCAGCTCACGCAGGGCGAAATTGGCTTCCAGGCTGGCGCGCGGCGAACCGATGCCGATGGCGCGCTTGGCGGCCTTGACCGCGGCAGCAATGCCATCCAGTGCCGCATCCATGCCACGCTTTTCAAGGCCAGCGGCAGTGCGCTGCAGGGGCTGGCGCGGACGGTCTTCGCGATTCACAAAGCCATAGCCGAAGCGACCACGGTCGCAGAGGAAATACTGGTTCACGGCACCGTTGAAGCGGTTCTCGATGCGACGCAGCTCGCCGTAACGCTCGCCGGGGCTGATGTTGCAGCCGGCCGCGCAACCTTGGCAGATGCTCGGGGCGAACTGCATGTCCCACTTGCGGTTGTAGCGCTCGCTGTGGGTCTTGTCGGTGA
>CALEYY010000052.1 GCA_937928295.1 uncultured Moraxellaceae bacterium | reverse complement strand
ACCACGGTCTTGTAGCCGTTGCGATCCATATGCTTGATCAGGCGGCAGACATATTCGGCGGCGAGATCGGCTTTCAGCGTCCACGAGGCGTTGGTGTAGCCGAAGACGATGGCGGCATTGGGTACGCCGTCGAGCATCAGGCCCTTGTAGGTCAGCTTTTCCTTGATCACGATGGGCGCGCTGTCGACAGTCGCCTGTACGCCACCCAGCAGCTGCACATTGAGGCCGGTGGCGGTGATGATGATGTCGGCTTCCAGCGTCTCGCCCGACTTCAGCAGAATGCCGCTCTCGGTGAAGCGCTCGATGTGATCGGTATGGATCGAGGCTTTGCCGCTGCGCAGCACCTTGAACAGATCACCATTCGGCACCACGCACAGGCGTTGATCCCAGGGCGCGTAGCTCGGGCTGAAATGGCTGATGTCGATATTGGTGCCGGCTAGCTGGCGCTTGATCATGCTCAGAATAAAGCGGCGCACCGAGTCCGGGCGCTTGCGCGAGGCTTGGTAGAGTGTGCGCTGGATGCCGATGTTGCGGGCGCGATTGAGCTGGTAGGCGAGCTTGGCCGGCAGCACGGCCTGCAGCGCCTTGCTCACTGGGTCGATGGCCGGCACCGACAGAATGTAGGTCGGCGAACGCTGCAGCATGGACACATGCGCGGCTTTGTCGGTCATGTTCGGCACCAGCGTGATGGCGGTGGCACCAGAGCCGATGATGACAACCTTCTTGCCGGCGTAGTCGAGGTTTTCCGGCCAGAACTGCGGGTGCACGATCTGGCCCTGGAAATCGGCCTCACCGGGGAATTCGGGGCGGAAACCGGCATCGTAGTTGTAGTAGCCGGAGCAGCCGAGCAGGAAGTTGGCGGTGTATTGCTCGGTCTCGCCGGTGGCGTCGTTCACGGCGGCCACATGCCAGAGGTTATCGGCCGATGACCAGTTCGCGGTCACGACCTTGCGGCCGAAACGGATTTTCTGATCGACGCCATATTCTTCGGCGGTCTTGCGCACATAGCCGCGAATCGAGTCGCCGTCGGCGAGCACGCGGGCTTCGGTCCACGGCTTGAAGTTGAAGCCGAAGGTGTACATGTCGGAGTCGGAACGGATGCCAGGGTAGCGGAACAGATCCCAGGTGCCGCCTACGGCATGGCGGCGCTCAAGGATGGCAACGGACTTGTTCGGGCATTCACGCTTGAGATGGCAAGCGGCACCGATACCGGAAATGCCGGCACCAATAATCAGAACATCTTGATGTTGAACAGACATAAAACAACCTCGGTTAAATAAGCCGAGGCTAAAACTAAGACGAAAAGATCAATTCGTCAACTAATTTGACAATGTGCGTTGTACGAATTGTCATTTCAGGTCGGCGCTGGCGGGCAGCCGACCTGAAATGACAAGTTCTCACATCTTGCGCAGTATCTACTTAGAGCTTGCGCAGCATCTATTAAAGCTTGCGCAATACTAGCGACGCGTTGGTGCCGCCAAAGCCGAAGCTGTTCGACATCACGGTTTTCAGGCCGGCGTTGTCGATACGCTGGAGCGCGATGGGCAGGCCGACAGCTTCCGGGTCCAGCGTCTCGATGTTGGCCGAGGCGGCCACAAAATCATGCTGCAACATGAGCAAGCAGTAGATGGCTTCCTGCACGCCGGCAGCGCCCAGCGAGTGGCCAGATAGCGACTTGGTGGAGCTGATGTGCGGTGCGTTGTCGCCAAATACGGCGCGGATGGCCTTCAGCTCGGCGAGGTCGCCGACCGGCGTGGAGGTGCCGTGCGTATTCAGATAATCAATCTTGGTATCAACGGTTTCCAGCGCCATCTTCATGCAGCGCTCGGCACCTTCGCCGCTGGGCGCGACCATGTCGTAGCCATCCGAGGTAGCACCGTAGCCGATGATCTCGGCGAGGATGGTGGCACCACGCGCCACGGCGTGATCGTAAGACTCGACCACCACCATACCGCCGCCGCCGGCAATGACGAAGCCATCGCGGTTGGCGTCATAGGCCCGTGAAGCCTTCGCCGGCGTGTCGTTGTACTTGCTCGACATCGCGCCCATGGCGTCGAACATGCAGGACTCTTCCCAGCCTTCCTCTTCGCCGCCGCCGGCAAAGACGATGTCTTGCTTGCCAAGCTGGATCAGCTCCGAGGCGTGGCCGATGCAATGCGCGCTGGTGGCGCAGGCCGAGGCGATGGAGTAGTTCACGCCCTTGATCTGGTAGGCCGTGGCCAGGCAGGCAGAGATGGTCGACGACATGGTGCGCGGCACCATGTACGGCCCGACACGCTTCACGCCTTTTTCACGGGCGAGGTCGGCGGCGAGCACCTGGTTGCTGCTGGAGGCACCGCCGGAGCCGGCAACCAGACCGGTACGCGGATTCACCACCTGCTCTGGCGTCAGGCCGGCCATGGCGATGGCCTTGCCCATGGCGAGATAGGCATAGGCAGCGGCATCGCCCATGAAGCGCAGCAGCTTGCGGTCGATCAGTGCTTCCAGATCGAGGTCGCGAATGCTGCCGCTGACCTGGCTGCGAAAGCCCATCTCGGCATATTTGGCATTGGCGGAAATGCCCGAACGGCCGTGATAGAGGCTGTCCTTGACGGTTTCCGGTTCAAGGCCTAGGCAAGAAGTGATGCCGAAACCGGTGATAACGACGCGACGCATGGCGTTCTCCGTTTAGAAATTGTCGGTGCTGGTGAAGAGACCGACTTTCAGGTCCGTAGCAGTATAGATTTCGCGGCCATCGAGCAGTACGCGACCATCGGCGATGCCCATGACCAGCTTGCGCTCGATTAGGCGCTTGATCTGCAGTTCGTAGGTGAGCTTCTGGTGATGCGGTAGCACCTGGCCGAAGAACTTGATTTCGCCGGCACCGAGGGCGCGACCGCGACCGGGGTTGCCGCGCCAGCCGAGGAAGAAGCCGAGCAGCTGCCAGAGCGCATCCACACCGAGGCAGCCGGGCATGACCGGGTCGGTTTCAAAGTGACACTGAAAGAACCACAGCGACGGGTTGATGTCGAGCTCGGCGATGATGGTGCCTTTGCCGTGCTCGCCGCCATCGCCGCTGATGTGCGTGATGCGATCCATCATGAGCATGTTTGGCTGCGGCAGGCGCGCATTGTTTTCACCAAAGAGTTCACCACGGCCACAGGCCAGAAGGTCTTCACGGCTGAAACTGTTGCGTTGAGTCGGGTCGCTCATAACATCCTTCAAGTCAGTCATTGGTTGCGCGGCATCATAGCAAGCAGCATTTGACAGAAAGCTTACACAGTGACTGCTCAGTTGTTTCCAAGTGTTTCCGACTTGTGTCAGCGCCATGACAACTTTGTGCCTTGTCTGACGCTGGACAGCCTATATAGGGTGCGTATGATGCCGTCTGCCCGAGCCGGGTCTTTTGTTGCGAGGAATCATCATGTGGGTTGAGCTGGGTCAGTATGCACTGGTGCTCGCGTTTGTGGTGGCGGTAGTGCAAGGCACGCTGCCCTGGTGGGGCGTGGTCAGGGCGGATTCGCGTGTGCAAGCGCTGGCGCGGACGGCGGCCTTCACGCAGCTCGGCTTGCTGCTGCTGGCTTTCGGATTGCTCAGTGTGGCGTTTCTGCAAAACGATTTCAGCGTTGACTATATTGCGCGACAGTCCAATACCTTGCTGCCGTGGTGGTACAAGATTTCGGCAGTGTGGGGCGGCCATGAAGGCTCGCTGCTGCTCTGGGCGACGATTCTGGCGCTGTGGAGCGCTGCCGTGGCGCGCTTCTCGCGAGCCTTGCCGCTGGATATGACGGCGCGCGTGCTGGCCATTCTCGGGCTGGTCAGCTCGGCCATCATCAGCTTCATCCTGTTTACCTCGAATCCGTTCACGCGCTTGCTGCCTGACTTTCCCATCGAGGGCAACGACCTCAATCCCTTGCTGCAAGACCCCGGTCTGATTATTCACCCGCCCATGCTCTACATGGGCTATGTCGGTTTTGCCGTGCCATTTGCTTTTGCCATGGCCGGCTTGATGAGCGGTCGCTTAGACAGTGCCTGGGCACGCTGGTCACGGCCCTGGGCGCTGGCAGCCTGGTGCTTCCTCAGCGTCGGTATCGCGCTGGGCTCGTGGTGGGCCTATTACGAGCTGGGCTGGGGCGGCTGGTGGTTCTGGGACCCGGTGGAAAATGCGTCCTTCATGCCCTGGCTGGCCGGTACGGCGCTGCTGCATTCGCTGGCCGTCAGCGAGAAGCGCGGCGTGTTCAAAGCGTGGACGGTACTACTGGCGATCATTGCGTTTTCGCTGAGTTTGCTCGGCACCTTCCTCGTGCGTTCCGGCGTGCTGACTTCGGTGCATGCCTTTGCTGCCGACCCGACTCGCGGCCTTTATATTCTGGCCATTCTGGTGGTGGTGGTGGGCGGCTCACTGAGCCTGTTTGCCTGGCGCGGCGCATCGCTGCAGCGCGACAGCAATCACGGCCCGTTCTCCCGCGAGATGTTCCTGCTGCTGAACAACCTGTTTCTGCTCACGGCCACCGTTATCGTGCTGCTCGGCACCTTGTTTCCGCTCATTGCCGATGCCCTGGCGCTGGGCAAGTTCTCGGTCGGCCCGCCGTACTTCAATCTGCTCTTTGTGCCGCTGACGATGTTGTTGCTGGTGTTCATGGGCATAGGCCCGGCCACGAACTGGAAGAAGCAATCGGTCGATGTGGTGATGCTGCCGCTGCGCAAGGTGCTGCTGGCGGCGGTGATCATCGCCATCGGCCTGCCGCTGGCTTTCTTCGGCAACTGGCCTTGGCATGTGGGCGTGACGGTCGGCCTCTGTGTCTGGGTGTTCGGCAGCCAGCTCGTGGATATCGCCCGTAAAAGCCGGAATGCCTCGACGCGGCGCAAGGGCCTGTCCCGCCTCACGCGCAGCTACTGGGGCATGCAGCTGGCGCATCTCGGTCTGCTGGTGACGGTGCTGGGCGTGGCCTTCACCAGCACTTACAGCATCGAGAAGGATGTACGGCTGGCACCGGGCGAGACCATCACGGTCAATGGCTATGCCTTCCGTTTTGATGGCGTGAAGGATCATCAGGGCCCCAACTATGTGGCGCAGCGCGGCACGCTGGAAGTCAGCCATGACGGCTTTGTGGAAGTGCTGCACCCGGAGAAGCGCATCTACCGCGTGCAGCAGAACCCGATGACCGAGGCGGCGATTTCCGGCAATGCCTTCCGCGATTTGTATGTGGCGCTGGGCGAGCCGCTCGATGCCGGTGCCTGGGCCGTTCGCATCTATCACAAGCCGATGATCCGCTGGGTCTGGTTCGGTGCGCTGATGATGGCGTTCGGCGGCCTGCTGTCGATACTCGACAAGCGCTATCGCCTGAAAGTGGCGGGAGGGCGCTGACATGAAGCCATCGTCAAGAAAAAGCCTGATTTTTGGACTGCCGCTGGTGCTGTTTGCGGCGCTTGCCGTGTTGCTCGCCAGCCGTAATGGCTCGGACCCGTCTTTTCTGCCGTCGGCGCGGTTGCAGCAGCCGGTGCCGGCGTTCAGCCTGAGCACCCTGCAAGACCCCGCGCGCATGATCGATGCCTCGATTTTTCAGGGCGAAGTGTCGCTGCTCAATGTCTGGGCGACCTGGTGTGTGTCCTGCCTGGTCGAGCATCCCACGCTGCTGAACATGGCGGCGGATGGCGTGCGCATCATCGGCGTGAATTACAAGGACGACCGCCAGGCCGCGCAGGGCTATCTCGTGCAGCGCGGCAATCCCTTTGCCGAGACGGTGTTCGATGAGCGCGGCGACCTCGGGCTGGACTTGGGAGTTTACGGTGCGCCGGAGACTTACCTGATTGATCGTCAGGGCCGTATTCGCTACCGCGCGGTTGGCGTGCTCGATGCCAAAGCGTGGCTGCAGGAGCTGAAGCCGCGCTATGACGCCCTGAAAGTGGAAGCCACGGGAGCCAAGCCATGATGCGTCTGTTGCTGTTGATCGGCCTGCTGAGCGTGTCGCTGGGCAGCTTTGCCGCCATTGATGTGCGCGACTTCCGCAGCCCCGCCGATGAGCTGCGTTATCGCGCATTGATCGACGAGTTGCGCTGCCCGAAGTGCCAGAACACCAATCTCGCCGGCTCCGATGCCGGCCTTGCTGATGACCTGAAAACGCGCGTCTACGAGCAGATTCAGGCCGGCAAAAGTGACAGCGAGATTCGCGACTACCTGATTGCGCGCTATGGCGACTTCATCAGCTACAAGCCGCCACTGCGCGCTAGCACGCTGCTGCTGTGGTGGGGTCCGGCACTGCTGCTGGTCAGCTTTGCACTGGTGTTGTGGCGCCGCAGCCTGCGCAAGCCGGCGCGCGTGAAACCGCTGGATGCCGCCGAGCAGGCCAGCCTGCAACGCCTGCTCACCGGCTTGGCAGACAGCCCTGTGACAGAAAAATCGCCATCAGACTCAGGGCCACGCTCATGATGAACTCGCTTGAAGTGCTGTCACCGATGCTGCTGGTGGCCTTGCTGCTGACGCTGCTGGTGGTGTTTGCCCTGATCTGGCCGTTGCGCGGCCGCGCCATCGCGACCGGTCAGTCGGTGCGCCAGCTCAGCGCGCAGGTCTATCGTGATCGCCTCGACGAACTCAACGCCGATCTGTCCACCGGTCGCCTTGAAGCCGAGACTTACGCGGCGCTGAAGCTGGAGCTGGATCGCGGCGTGCTCGCCGACACCACGGCCGATGCGCAGGCGCAGTTGCAGCGCCCGGCCAATACTTCGGGCTCGGTACGGCCGCTGGCGTTTGTGCTGCTGCTTGGCGTGCCGGTGCTGACCTTCGCTTTGTATCTGGGTCATTTCCTCAATCCCGGCGTGGCCCCTGACCTGAGCAATCAGTTTGCCCTGAACAGCAGCATCGATGCCGTGCTGGCCGGCAAGGAGCCCGATGCCCAGGCCAAGAACACCAGCCTGCAAAACTTCATGCGCGCACTGCAGCGCCGAGTCCAAGCCGAGCCCGACAATGCCGATGCCTGGATGACGCTGGGCCTGGGCTTCCTGCAAGCCAAGGATTTCGACCCGGCCAAGGTCGCGCTGGCGCGTGCTGCCGAGCTCAAGCCGGAAGACATCCAGGTGGTGATGACCTATGTGCAAGCCACCATCATGACCCAGCAAGGGCCGATGGACCCGGTGGCGCGCGGCATGCTCGGGCGTATTCTGCGCGAACAGCCGGAGCATCAAGGCGCTCTGCTGATGTTGGGCATGGGCAATCTGCGCGCCGGCGAGCGGGAGCAAGCCTATGCCGTGCTGACACAATTGCAAACCTTGCGTGCTGCCGAAGCTGAAAAGCAGGGCGGCTCGCGTGACAGCGAAGCGGATCAGCGCATCGCGCGTCTCATCAGCGAGGCTGAGCAGGGCCCGCAGGCAGCTGTTGCCGGTCTGGATGTTGAAGTGACATTGGCCACCGATGCAGCGCGCAAGCTGCCGGCGGAGGCGGCGGTGTTTATCTTTGCGCGCACGCCATCCGGCCCACCGATGCCGGTGGCGGTGATTCGTCGCCCGATCACGCAGTTTCCGCTGCGCGTGACGCTGACCGATGCCGACAGCCTGCAGCCCTCGCGCCTGCTGTCGGCGCAAAAAGAACTGGTCTTGCAGGCGAAAATCTCCATGACCGGCAATGCCACGCCGGCGGCTGATGACTGGCAGGCGGTGCCGGTACCGGTGGCTGAAAAAAATACCGGCCTGATCCGTCTGCGCATCATGCCGACTCCTTAGTCATAAGCTTTCGTCGTATTTTGCCGGAGCGGTAACTCGCCAAGCCTTGTGAGAGCAGGGCGTTGGCGGGTATTCTTGCGGCCTTGCTTTCGGGAGTGTGTTGGATGCGTATTATTCTTCTCGGCGCGCCGGGTGCTGGTAAAGGTACACAGGCTCAGCTCATCATGAACCGCTATGGCATCCCGCAAATTTCCACGGGTGACATGCTGCGCGCGGCGGTCAAGGCCGGAACACCGCTGGGCGTTGCCGCCAAGCAGGTCATGGATGCCGGCGGACTGGTCTCCGACGACATCATCATCGGTCTGGTGAAAGAACGAATTGCCCAGGCTGATTGCGCCCAAGGCTTCCTCTTCGACGGCTTCCCGCGCACCATCCCGCAGGCGCAAGCCATGATCGATGCTGGTGTGAAGATCGACCATGTTGTCGAAATTCGTGTGGAAGACAATGAGATCATCTCGCGCTTGTCCGGCCGTCGCGTTCACGCCGGCTCTGGCCGCGTTTATCACCTGCAGTACAACCCGCCCAAGGTCGCTGGCAAGGATGATGTGACTGGCGAAGACTTGGTGCAGCGCCCGGACGACAGCGAAGAGACCGTGCGCAAGCGTCTCGACATCTATCACAGCCAGACGCAGCCGCTGGTCGGCTTCTACCAGTCGCTGGCCGATCAGCCGGGCGCTGCCAAGTACAGCTTGGTGCCGGGCGTGGGTTCGGTTGAAGACATCACCGCACGCATGTTTGCCGCGCTGGCATAAAGCACTGGCGCGTTGCAGAGTTGTCAGCTTACGCCGCGCCAGTCGCGGCGTTATGCTTTCTAGTGGTTAATTCAGGCAAGGGAGTAGGGCGAGATGAGTGCAAGTTCAGGTCAGGCGAGTCGCCAGCGCATCGGCATCATTCTGGCCAATCTCGGCACGCCCGATGCCCCGACGGCGCCGGCCGTGCGCCGCTATCTGCGCGAGTTTCTCAGCGATACCCGCGTCATTGAGGTGCCCCGACTGATCTGGTTCTTCATTCTTCGTCTGTTCATCCTGCCGCTGCGCCCACGCCGTGTTGCCGAAGCCTATGCCAGCATCTGGGAGAATGGTTCGCCCATCCGCACGATTCTGCTGGCCCAAGTCGCTGCCGTGCAGGCGCGCTTGCTGGCGCTGCATCCCGACCTCGACATTACCGTGCTGCCGGGGATGAGCTACGGCAATCCCGGCTTTCGGCATGCGCTGGATACCCTGCGCGCGGCTCAGGTCGAGCAGGTCATTGTGCTACCGCTGTTTCCGCAGTTCTCTGCGACATCCACCGGGCCGCTCTACGACCAGCTCGGTGACTGGGTGAAGCAGCAGCGCAACCTGCCGGGCCTGCATGTGGTGCGTGATTACCATGTGCATCCGGCCTATGTGAACGCCTTGGCCGAGAGCATTCGCCAGCACTGGGCCACGCATGGTCGCGCCGAAAAGTTGCTGTTTTCTTTTCACGGCATTCCGCAGCCGTATGCCGACAAGGGCGATCCCTATCCGGTGCAATGCCGTGCCACCGCGCTGGCAGTTGTGGCTGAGCTAGGCCTGGCAGACGGCGAGTGGGAGCAAAGCTTCCAGTCGCGCTTCGGTCTGCAGGAGTGGGTCAAGCCCTACACGGACAAATTGCTCGAGACCTGGGGCCACGAGGGTGTGGCATCGGTGCAGGTTCTCTGCCCGGCATTTTCAGCGGATTGCTTGGAGACGCTGGAAGAGATCGCGGTAGAGAATCACGACGAGTTCATCAAGGCCGGCGGCAAGCGCTATGAGTACATTCCGGCGTTGAATGCCAGCCCGGCGCATATCGAGCTGTTTGTGTCGTTGCTGCAGGGGCCGATGCAGGCCATGCGTCGCTAACGATTCCGGCGGATCATCCCTGCTGATAGTCACTGCTCTGGTTCAGGTTGGCGAAGCTGTCGGGCGTGGCCTCAATGACCACGCGCACGGCCTGCTCGGCCTGGCACCAGTCGCGCACGCGGCGTTCGCCGGCCTGCAGGCGTTGCTGCAAACCCGCCGCCAAATCCGTATGCACCAGCATGTGCAGCCAATGCGTATCGTCGCCCATGCCGGCCACGGCCATGCGGCTGCCGCTGCCAGCAGCTGCCAATCCGTGCCAGAGCTGCTCGCCGAGGTCGGTCGGCAGTAGTGGCGTGTCGACCGGTGTGATCAGCACCCAGCCTGTCGGTAATGAGGACAGGCAGCTGGCGATGCCGGCCAGCGGGCCGGGATAGTCCGGCCAGTCATCGCCAATCACGCCAGCCAGTCGGCTGCCCAGCAGCGCTGTGTATCGCGAAGGGTCGCGATTGGCGCTGATCCAGAGCTGCTGCACCTGCGGTGTCAGTCGGGCTTCGACCTGCTCGATCAACGGCCGGCCTTGCCAGCTCAGCCAGGCTTTGTCGGCCCCCTGAACGCGACGGCCGGCACCCCCGGCGAGAATCAGGCCGGTCAGCGGCGGGCAGGCGGTGTGCAGTGTCGTCATAGTAGGCAAAAGGTGAGCTGGCGAGGCCGATATGCTAGCGCGGATCGCCAGCGAAAGCGCCACGCCTTTGCTACACTCTCGGCCCTCTCTGTGTGAGCCGCTGTCATGTCTGATGCTGCGCCTGCTGCAACCTCTGCCGTGCGTACTGCGCTCGGCCCGAACGGCGCTTTTGCCCAGCAGATCCCCGGCTATCAGCCGCGCGAGCCGCAAATTGCCATGGCCGAAGCGGTCGAGCAGGCGCTGAGCACGCGCAGCCTGTTGCTGGTCGAGGCCGGCACCGGCACCGGCAAAACCTATGCCTATCTGGTGCCCGCCATTCTGTCCGGCAAGAAGGCCATCGTCTCTACCGGCACGCGCAACCTGCAGGATCAACTTTTTCACCGTGACCTGCCCATGGTGCGCAAGCTGCTCGGACGCCCTGTGCGAACCGCACTACTCAAGGGCCGCAGCAACTACCTGTGCCCGTACCGCCTGCAGCAGCATCTAGATGAAGGCGAGTTCGAGTCGAAACAGATCGTGCATGACCTGCACCGCGTGGCCGCCTGGGCCGGTAAGACCGAGCAGGGCGATATCGCCGAGCTGCTTGATATCGCCGAAGACTCCATGGTCTGGCCGCTGGTCACCAGCACGGCAGACAACTGTCTCGGCCAAGAGTGCCCCAAGGTCGAGGATTGCCCGCTGATGAAGGCGCGGGCGAAGGCTACAGAAGCTGATCTGATCGTGGTCAATCATCACCTGTTCTTTGCCGACAAGGCCCTGAAGGATCGCGGCTTCGGCGAGCTGCTGCCGGAAGTGGATGCGGTCATTTTCGACGAGGCGCATCAGCTGCCGGAAACAGCAGCGATGTTCTTCGGCCGCAGCCTGTCATCGCGGCAGATTCACGATTTGCTGGCCGATGCCCTGCGCGAAGTGCTGGCTGCGGGTGGCGATCTGCGCGGCATGAACGATCTGGTGTCGAATCTGGAAGTGCGCTTGGCTCACTTCCGTCTGCTCATGGGCGAGGAGTCGCGCAAGGGCGTCTGGGCTGAAATTTCGGAACATGCCGAGCTGCCGGCCGCGATTACGGCGGTGGAGATGGCCATGTCCTGCATCACCGAGGCGTTGTCGCCGCTGAAAGACAAGAGCAAGGGGCTGGAGAGCTGTCATCGCCGCGCCGAGGAGCTGGCCGAGGCGTTCACCGAGCTGACTGGCGAGACCCCGGACAATCAGGTGCACTGGTTCGAGACTTTCCGCAAAGGCTTCATTCTGCAATGGACGCCGCTGGAGGTATCGCAACCGTTTCGCGAACTGCTCGATCGCGAGCCCATGGCCTGGGTGCTGACCTCGGCCACGCTGGCCGTGCGCGAAGATTTTCGCCACATCAGCGCGCAGCTGGGCCTGCCGGCAGATGTAGCGACCCTGCAGCTGCCCAGTCCGTTTGCCTACGAGCAGCAGGCGTTGTTTTATGTGCCGCGCGGGCTGCCAGACCCCGGCTCCATGGATTACACCCGCGCCACGCTGGCAGCTGCCGTGCCGATTTTGCGCGCCAGCAAGGGCCGCGCGTTTTTCCTGTTCACCTCGCATCGGGCGCTGAAAGAGGCGGCGGAGTGGCTGCCGCGCCAGCTCGAATACACCTTTCTGGTGCAGGGCACGCAGCCCAAGGCCGAGCTGCTGCGTCGCTTTGCCAATACGCCGGATTGCGTGCTGCTGGCCACCGGCGCGTTCTGGGAGGGGGTGGATGTGCGCGGGCAGGCGCTGTCGCTGGTGATCATCGACAAGCTGCCGTTTGCGTCGCCCGGCGAGCCGGTTGTCGCGGCGCGTCTGGATGCGTATAAAGCGCGGGGTCGCAATCCGTTCACGAGCTATCAGC
>CALEYY010000051.1 GCA_937928295.1 uncultured Moraxellaceae bacterium | reverse complement strand
CAGCAGTGGCACCACGAGGTCGTTGCAGATCATCGTGGATAGCGCCACCGAGGCGACGATGACCATGCCGGCAGCGGCCGAGAAGCCGCCGATGAAGGCGAACATGGCCAGCGGCTCAGAGCCGAGCCGCAGCGGCAGGGCGAGCACGGCGGTATCGGGGTGGATGCCGGCCAGACGCGGATCGAGCAGCGTCATGCTGGCAATCGGCAGCACGGCGACGGCAATCAGCACCAGATACAAGCCGAACCAGATCGGCGCTTGCCGCACCTGACGCACATCGTGGCACTCCACCACGGCCACATGAAACTGGCGCGGCAGGCACATCATGGCGAGGAAGGCGAGCAGCAGCTGGGCCATGAAGCCGGTGGGCAGAATGTTCGGGCGCAGCAGATGATCGAGACGGATGTCTTGCTGCCAGCCAGCCGGCAGGGTTTGCAGACCGTTCCAGGCAAAGCCAGCCACGGCCAGTAGCGCCACGAGCTTGACCAGCGACTCCAGCGCGACTGCGAACATCAGGCCCTGATGATGCTCGGTGGCATCGATCTGGCGCGTGCCAAAGAGCATGGCTAGCAGCGCCAGCAACAGGCTGGTCCAGAGCGCGGTATCGTCGGTGGGAAAGGCGGTGCCGAGGCCGGCTGCGCTGAGCACATCGACACTCATGGCGACGGCGCGCAATTGCAGCGCGATGTAGGGCAGGGCGCCGATGATGGCGACCACGGTGACCATCGCCGCCAGGGTTTGGGCCTTGCCGTAACGGGCGGCGATGAAGTCGGCAATGCTGGTGATGGAGCGCGCTTTGCTGATCAGCACCATGCGTTCGAGCAGCGAGCGGCCAAAGACAATGAACAGAAACGGGCCGAGGTAAATCGGCAGATACGACCAGCCGCCGGTGACCGTGGCGCCGACCGCGCCGTAGAAAGTCCACGAGGTGCAATAGACGGCCAGCGTCAGGCTGTAGAGCAGGTTTTTCTGGGCGACAGACAGGCGCGGGCTGTACTCATCGCCCCAGTAGGCAACGGCAAAGAGCAAGCTGATGTAGAGCAGCGAGATGACCGGTAGCAGCCAGTGTGGCATGCCTGACTCCAGAGTGGCATTTGGTTGCGACTATGGTGCAAGGCGCTGGCAGCGTCTAGGCGCGGGAACTTAGACCAAGGTCGAGTTGTGGCAGGTATTGCTGCAGGCCACCGATGACCGCCGCACGGGCCTCACTCATGAGGCTGGCGCGATTGGGCACGAAGTCGCGCAGCTGGCACATGTCTAGGCCGGCATAGCCGCAAGGGTTGATGCCGCGAAACGGGGCCAGATCCATGTCCACATTCAGCGAGAAGCCGTGATAGCTGCAGCCGCGACGGATGCGCATGCCGATGGAGGCGATCTTGCGGCCATCGACATAGACGCCATGCGCGTCGCGATTGGCCACGGCGTTGATGCCGAAGCTGCGCACAGCAGCTGCCAAGGCATCTTCCACCGCTTCGAC
>CALEYY010000050.1 GCA_937928295.1 uncultured Moraxellaceae bacterium | reverse complement strand
AAAGATGCCCTTGCCAGCCTAAAAATATTAGGCATTCAGCGTGTGTAGATAAAACGTCCTATCGAGACAGACGTTTCATTCAGAAAAATACCAACAGAGACAACAATAAAGCGCTTACCTTCACGAACTATCCTGGGCACAGCCCGGATAGTTCCGGCAAAAGCTGGTCTTAAGTAATCGAAAGTCATACTACTGCATGACGGCTCCTGCTCAAGATCTACCGACTCCAGCACATGCAAAGCGGCAACAATTTCACCAAAACTGGCGAGGATGCCGCCATGAAAAGTGCGCAGCAGCGGATTACCAATATGCTGTTCACGGAAATGCAGCTGGTAGCATACAGAGCCCTCATCAGAGCGACTGATCGCCAAGCCAAGAAAGTGTGCATAGGGCGTATCATCAAGTAATTGCTTCTGCAGATCATTGAGACCAGCATGGCAAACCGGTAGCAGCTGAGATTCGGGCAGACTCATTTCACTGAAGCCCTGCTCTTATGGCCGAATCGAACGCCGGACCGAGTGTCCCCACAGCGAAGGATCCGGACACCGAAGCCAACAATGCAGAGTCTGAACAGGCAATCGCTTGCCCCCTCACATAGGCGATATCTCCCCTGACTGCGTAACACTCGACTTCGCCGCGCACGCCTTCACCTACGGAAGCCTCTTTAATGAAATCAACCCGCAAATCAATCGTTGCAATCGGTCGCATATCACCTAAACGGGAAAAAATGGCAAGACCACAATTGGTGTCCAGCAAGGTGGCGATGACACCGCGATGCAGACAACCGCTGCGGTTAGACAACTCAACGCTATAGGGCATGCTCATCACAGCTCGGCCCTTGCCAATCTCCTCAACCTCAATCCCAAAAGCATTGAATAGCGGGTGTGAGGAACCAAAGAATGTTTTAGCCATGGTCATGTAGCTCATCGCCTCGGATTGCGCTGTCGTCATTGCTCTTCTCTTTTGGTATCTAACGAAATATCCAGACTACAGCTTACTTATTACCTGATGCACATACTGCGTTTCCTGCAACTTGATACGAGTAATGGCGGCCTCAATTTCACAAATGGGAAATACATCCGTTTCTGACGCTATCTTCAGCAGAGCCGCAAGCTCAGACCAAGCCATTGCTGAGCATTGCATCAGCTCCACCAATTTCGCCATACGCACTACAGGTAACATCTCGCCGGCTTCTAGCAGAAAATCAGCATACATAGCTCTGAAGCCGGCACCGCCAGTACCACGCTTTTCAATCACCTGATATGCAAAGCGCAACAACCAACGCCAATTCTCCTGCTCTCGCCAGCGAGGCAATAATTCGATCCAAGTATCCAGTGCCGAAAGACCGCTATTGCGATTACCCTCGGCGAGCACTCGGGCGTTCTCGATGATGGCTGCCCTCACCTGCTCTGCACTGACCTCTACCTTCAACGAACGAGGAGCAAACAAGTTTCCATAATGAACGAATGGTGGTGACGTTGAAAAACGTGCATCGCCAAGACTGACTCCCGGAACAGATATCAAACCGGGGCGCTCAGTATCACTGACTAGAACCTCGTCGCGAGCCTCATCCAATTGCCAGGCAACGATAGCATGGCCCGGAAAATGGGTGCTGCTGTTGAAATAAGGCAAGTGGTAAATATCAGTGAGCAGAAGCGCAGGCACGCCATCACGCAAAGCCTCATTCATGTCCGCTGTGGCTTCTTGCTTGTTCGGATAGCTCGACCAAGAAAACGGCACACCCAGAGCACGGAAGACATTTTCCTCAAAACCCATTGAGCGCACATGGACAATGAAGGGCGTGGCCGAGTCAGGCACCTCCACATAGGTAATTCCCAGCCCGGCACCCAGCCCAAAGCAGAAGGCCTCCGTTAGATTAAGGCCATGAAACTCCAACAAGTCACGAATTGCCGAGCTGCCACAATGCTGACCCGGCCTGTGGCAGTGATTTATCTGGGAGACATTACTGGTCACACCCAATACTTCCCCTAGTTCGACAATATGCATCAGGCCGCCTGCAGATGCGCAGTCTCGTACACGGCAGCCGACGCCTTCATTGGATCACCGTGGCGGGCATATTCCTCCAGCCAAGCAGCCACCTTCTCTGGCATGCCGGAGTCCCAAGGATGAAAGCCGGGTCTGAACCAAGCTATAAACTCTGGCAGCATGCGGGTAAGAATGCCATGCCGACCGTATAGGCGATTCAATCCACGCAAAATCACCCCAGGTTGACGAGTTACGCCATCCAATTTGAGCATATTCCAGAATACTGGCGCGACCACCAAATGAACCATCAAGGTCGCGACCACCAAAGCTGACGCTCGGGCAACATAGCCACCGCCTGCCGCTGTTTGATAAAGATCGTAAGCAACCGCCTTGTGCTCAACTTCTTCTACGCCATGCCAGAGAAACAGCGCTCGCATCACCGGGTCTGCCTCCCGAAACATATCGGTCTCCTCCTTAAGCATTGCTTCGCCTAGAGTTGCGGTGAAGTGCTCAAACGCGGCAGTCATCGCCAGCTGATATTTCTTCGGCAGATAGTTTTGCGTGACACGAATAAGGCGTCGCAAATTGCTCGTGACCTCCTGCACATCTACGCCTTGCTCGGCCATGACCTGATTGAAACGGTCATGGACGATACCGTGCTGACCTTCCTGCCGGATAAAATGGCGGATATCCTCGCGCAGGCGACCATCACCAGCCTGATCCTGAAAGTTGCGCACTGACTGGATAAAAAATCGCTCTCCCTCTGGAAAATGTACTGACAGCGCATCAAAAAAACGGGTCAGAACAGGGTCTCCACCGTTCCAGTGACGGGGCACGTTAGTAACATCGAAAACAACCTTTCGAGGCTGAATTGTTATTTCGCTCATGAGACTCTCCATAGGAAAGTTGAGGCAAGGGCAGAGTCCCAAGCCATTCGGATCGAGAAAATTATATTGGGCGACCAACCAAATGTCAACTTTTCCATTCATCAATGGCCGAGCCGCCATCTCATACTAATGGTAGCTAGAGAGGAGTAGCTGCAAACATGCTTTCTGTCTGTAGACTAACGTGCAGCGGCAAGGACGCCTCACCGACCTTCAACGATGCCGAAAATCCAGCTCCGCCTGACCATCAAAGGGCTGTTTAACCTGCCCTTGTGGCAGGTGGCACTGCTGCCGTGATCATCGCTCCTCGCAATTAATGCCCCCCAGCATGTGCGGAACCAAGACCGTCGCATCGACGGTCTCGCCCCAGGTCTGGCTGTGCAGCTCAGCATAGCGGTCCAGCTGCGCTTTCAGCTCCACCGTCAGCGAGATGGTGAGTTTCAAGGTCTCCGTCTTGGGCAGCGGCCCGAGTCTCAGTGCAGTCATTGCGGCATCCCCTTGTTGAAGAACAACGGCTGATAGGGTTTGAGCACCAGATCCTTGTTGACCATGACACGCATCACAAAGCCCGGCCGGATCGTCAGCGTGGGCTGGATGCTCAAGTTGCGGCGCGTCAGCTCCTGCCCGACTGTATTAATCGACTCCTGAATACTTTCACGGGTGGCCACGACGACTCGGCCCTCTGCACCGCTGGTGTCCGGTGCCGCCAGTTCAGCGCCGATACCCAGCAGAGTGGAAAGCGCTACGCCAGACAGAATCCGATCCCAGTGCCAGTCCACACCATCTTCGAGACCGGCATAGCCAGCGAGATCAATGCCGGGCAAGCGATCCAGCGAGATCGACGAGGTATCCGGCAGGATGACGCGCTGCCAGACCAGCAGCACCCGGCGCTGGCCAAAAGCCACCTTGCTGTCGTAACGACCGATCAGGCGTGAGCCTTGCGGGATCAGCAAATAACGACCGGTGGCCGTGTCGTAGACCGGCTCCGTGACGGAAGCGATGATCTGGCCCGGCAGATCGGAGTTGATACCGGTGATCAGCGCGGCTGGAATCAACGTCCCCGCCATGACCTGATACGGCGATACCGGCTTTTCCAGATTTCCGGTATTACGCTTTTCCGTATCTCCGGCTCGCTCGGTGAAGGCCTGCTTTTGATCCTGCATGTTCTGCATAGCCGTCGGATCGGCTTGCTGTGAGCCGCCATTCAGCTGTGCCGACAGTGCATCGAAGGGGCTGGCTGAGTTAGCCATAGCCGCTGGTGCTGCGGCAGAGGCAACAGCACCACCCTGCCCAGCCTGGCTGCTCCGAAAGAACACCGAGGACTTGGCCACCTCTTCTTGGCTGCGACCATATTGGCCGTTGGCCATCACCGGCGATCCGCCCTGATAGGTCGGTGTGTAGGTGCCGGCGCGCTGGGCATCCAGCATCGGTTTCGCCAAATCGCCCGGCAGCGGATCGCCCAAGTGCGGCACGCCGGGTGGCAAGCCGTTGAGCGACTGCGGCATCTGGTTGTAGTCCTGCGGCAAGGCATCAATGGTTTCTGCGCGCGATACGCGCTCGACATTGTGCAGCTCCGGGCCTTGCTCGGAGGCTTTCCGCTGCACCGGCTGCAATGACCACGCCGTGACACCGAGCAAGACCAGCGAGACGGTGCCAGCACCGGCCATGAGCACCTTGCGATTGAGTCGCGTCACCGGACGCGGTTGGGCGCGCAGCGCCAGACTCTCGGGATCAACTTTCGGTGGCAGGCCAGCAGGATCAATCGTGACTGTCGTCATGACGACCTCCTTTCTCGTTATTGCGAAGATCGTTGCGAGCAATCCTCACGGCTTGCGCCTTATCGCCACCAAGACGCAGCTCAGCAGTGCCAAACAGTCGATCCACGATGTAGTACGGCGCACGATAGCGATAGTTCACCAACTGGCCATCGCCCTGCGGGCCGACCACGAACAGCGGCGGCAATTCGCCTTGGGCGATGCGGGCCGGGAACTGGATGTAAACATGCTCGCCATCATCGAAAGCACGCACCGGTCGCCAGGCCGGCTTGTCGCCCGAGATTTCGTAGCGAAAACGCAGCTGCTCCAGCGACAGGCCTTGCGCGAGCGGTGCTTTGGCATCGGCGATGCTGGCCTGCTTCTGCAAGGCCAGCATGCGGTCCTTGGGGTACTCCCACGAGGCTGATGCCATCCAGGCTTTCTCGGTGGCGGTCAGCTCCAGCAGGTAGGTACGGCGACTGGTGGTGATGACCAGATTGGTTCGGATACCGCTGCGCGTGGGCTTGACCAGAATGTTCACGCGTTGCGTCGCGCCAGCGCCGCTGGTGGTGTCACCGACGATCCAGCGCACGGTGTCGCCGGCAGAGACCGTCACCAGCTCCTCGCCTTCTTGCAGGGCAATCACGGTGACGCGGCCAGGGCTGGTGAAGAGCTGATAGAGCGCGCCATCGGCATAAGGCCAGACCTGAATCGCGTTGATGTAGCCCTCTTGCGAGGGAATCACGCGGGCTTCCTGATTGGCGCGCGCCACACGCGACTTGGCATCCAGAGACTCCTTGATGCCTTCCTGCCCACCTACCGGCAGACGCTTGAGCTGGTTCGGCAGTGGTAACAGCTTGGGCACCTCCACGATTTGGATTTGCTTAGGGATGTCCGGTAATGGCTCAGCCTGCACGGCATCATCCAAGGGAACGGGTGGCTGACTGGCACAGCCGGCCAGCAGCAAAACAGCAAACGCAGTGGATCGCTTCATGGTGTGACTCCTAGCGAGGGGTAGCGGTGTCGACCGAGCCCAGTTCGCGGCTCCAGCTCAACCCGTTGATGTAGATGCCGAGGGGGTTCTTGCGCAGGCGCGCTTCGTCACGCGGCGGTTGCTGCACGATGGACAGCACAGCCGTCCAACGCTCCTGCCCGGTTGGCGTACCGCTGTCGTAGTGGCGTTCGATCCAGCGCACTTGGAACGAGTTGTCGCTGGCGCGGACGACGCTGTTGACTTCCACGGAGACAGATTTGCGCCCGACCTGTGCAAACGGGTCGTTCACACGGGCAAACTCGTTGAGCGTGGCAGCGCCTTTGTCGGTGGTGTAGTCGTAGGCCTGCAGCCAGTTCTGACGCACCACAATCGGGTCGATGGCCAGCGAGCGGACATTGCTGATGAAGTGCGCTAGGTGAAAGGCAATCTGCGCATCCGCTGGCGTGTACGGTGTCAGTGCCTCACCGATAGCGCGCACCTGCCCGGTCTTGTCCACCTCGACGACATAGGGCGTGACCAGCGACTGGCCGGATCGCCACGCCAATGCGCCGGCCATGATTAGACTCAGCGACAAGCAGCCGAAGGCCATCAGTCGCCAGTTCTGCGCTTGCACGCGAGCCGCACCGAGGCGTTGATCCCAGACCTGACCAGCTGCCTGATAGGGTGTCACCGGTTCCGGTGTTTCCGAATAGCGCACTTGGGCGCGTTTGAATCGCATAGTCATTTCTCCGAGTCGTCACGCAGGCTGGGGCTGGCACCGCTGCCGCCGTGATCGGCCGAGCGCATGACATGGGCTGTGGTGGAAACACCTTGGGT
>CALEYY010000049.1 GCA_937928295.1 uncultured Moraxellaceae bacterium | reverse complement strand
ATACGAGATCATCAAGTGTGACTGGAGTTCAGACGTGTGCTCTTCCGATCTACGGAAACGGGCTCCCAAGGAAGTATTGGTGACGGCTCCTGCGGGCACAGAAACGCTGAGATTGTTGTTTCCAGCGACGACGCTGAGTTCGGTGATCGTTTCGCTCGCATCCAGAAAGTCACGGTCGTTGTTCCAGTCGAAAAAGGCGTTCACTTTGGCCGTGCTGCTGGCATTGACGACCACCGTGGCCGTGACACCTGCAGTAAGTGTGGGGATAGTCACGCCGTCCTCGTCATCGCCGTCATGGTCAATATCATCCCCGTTGGCTCCAGGAGAGGCCAGGCCATCTCCGTCCGCATCTAGGTTGGTGCCCATTCGAAGCGTACCGATGATGTGGCGTGCACCGTTCTGGGACATGCGCGTGGCGTAGTTGAAGCCCAGGTCGCCAAAGTCACTTGGCAGGCAGGGCATAATCGCGATACCGCAGGGGCTGTTGACATTAGCTGTCAGAGTGCGGATGACCGTACCGGAAGAGTTGATGGTGTAAACCTTGTTGCCATCCGAGTCACAGGCCCAGAGGTTACCGTCCGGCCCCCAAGCCAACGCAAAGAGACGAGTGGCTCCTGCCACGGTGGCAAAAGTGGTGCGGACGCCAGCCGGCGTGATCCTGACGATGGTCTTGGCTGTTTCGTTGGTGGTGATGTAGTAGTTGTTGTCCGGTCCGAGGGAGAGAGAGAGAGAGTCCGATACTGCAAAGGAGGATACAGTGGCCTCCAGAGCACCGGCGGCAGAGTAGCGTTTCAGGCTGGTGGCATACTCATGGACAATAAATTTACCGTCCCCCGTTACGAGAATACCACGTGGGCTGGCGGAGCTTGTGAACGTGCCTGCGGCCGCGCCGGTGGCCACGTTACGTTTCACCACGCTAGTGGCGTAATCACCCAGGTAAAGGAAGCCATCCGTCCCCACGGCGGAGGCATAGGCGGCGGGGCCACCGCTGGCGATTAGCGTACTCATGAAGGCCCCAGTGTAGGGGTTAAACTTCAGCGTGGAGCCGCTGTCGATGTTGTTTACCACAAGGTGGCCGTCTGGAGCAGGCACGATCTCCGAAGCCAAGCTCAGGCCGGAGCCACTGGCCCGCACACCTAGATCAGTACCGCTAACGCCATCGTAAGCTCGGAGATGGAAGGCCCCCGAATTTGCGAGAATCACGGTATAGCAGTTCGCATCACCCACCGTGATGGCGTAATCTTCGACCTCACCTGCGGTGGTGGCTACTCCGGTGAAGGTCGGTGTGGTGACTCCTTCAGCAAGGCGAATACGGAGATACTTCGTGCCAGCCGTTGTGCCAGCGGGTGGGGTCAGGGAGAAGGTTCGTGTGCCAGAACTGGTCACAGACTGCACGGTCTGCGTTTCACCGGCATCCATGACGTTATTGCTATTCCAGTCCACAAAGACATTGAGACGAGCCGTTGTGATTGAACCACCAATAGTAACAGGCACATTCAGAGTGGTGGCGCTGCCCACGATGAATGCAGGCATCGTCAGGTCTTCATCATCGGTGCCGACGGTATCATCACCTGCGGCAGTAGCGTTGGCGGGGTTGACGATTTCGATGTCCGTAGCCGCCGTGCCGATGCGGATAGAGCTGTTGGCGTTCTGGGTGGCAGCGCCAAAGCCGGAGTAATCACTATAGTCACTGACACACGGAGGCAGGGCGAGATTGAGAGCCTGATCGAGGTACGTTTTACCCGTGGGGGTGAGGTCGATGGTGGGATTGAACCAGTCGACCTCCAAAATGGCCTGACCTGAGTTGGAAGGGTTTTCCCAGGCGGAATTCATGTGCAGGCCGAAGAAAACACGTCGGCCATGAGCGGCAGCGGCCCCCTGAGCACTGAGGCCGCCTGCGGCGTAGGAGACATAAACCGCATTCGTTCGCGTGGCGACGTCTGTTGAGGCAGCCCAGAGATTGCCAGTACCAGTGGCATAGTAGGTGCCGACTTCAAAGATGGGTGAGAAGGTGGCCGTGGGGTTGGAGGTGAGCCAATCCGTGAGCTGCACGTTGGCTGTGCCGTTCCAGGCGCTCTGTGACCAGTGGAGAGAGGCGGCGCTGAAGACCTTCATGCCGCTGATTGATCGCACATTGCTGGGGTCGGGAGACTATTTTCAACCTGAGCAGTATCCGGTCATGCGTTTTCGCAGCAGCGAAATGATGCATCTCGACAAGGAAAAGCGCGAGTTCAGCTTGCTCGGCGAGCTTACGGTGAACGGCATTACCAAGCCGGTGATCCTGAGTGCAAAAGTGCCGGTAACGAATCAGGGCAATCCGCTCAGTTCGGGCGCGCTCAGCGCCAGTACCAGTTTTCGTCGCAGCGACTTCGGCATGAACAAGATGCTCGGCGTGGTGGGCGATGAAATGCGCGTCATCCTGCAGGTTCGCGCCCAAGAAGTGCCTGCGGTGGCGAGTGAATAGCCTCGCAGCTGCTTAAAATTTGTACTGGATACGCGATGGGCAGCGCCCTATAATCGCGTCCCTTTTTCCGGCCCTGTTGGCCGCCGGTCGGCCTTGTGCTGGCTCATGCTGAGTGGATACCGCCATGCATTATCCCAAGACTTACGATGTCATCGTCATCGGTGGCGGCCACGCCGGCACGGAAGCGGCATTGGCGGCGGCGCGCATGGGCTGTCAGACGCTGCTGCTCACGCACAACATCGAAACGCTGGGGCAGATGAGCTGCAACCCGGCCATCGGCGGCATCGGCAAGTCGCATCTGGTGAAAGAGATCGATGCGCTGGGCGGCGCCATGGCGTTGGCCACCGACCGCGCCGGTATTCAGTTTCGCGTGCTCAATGGCCGCAAGGGGCCGGCCGTGCGTGCCACGCGGGCGCAGGCCGATCGTGCGCTGTACAAGGCGGCGATTCGCTCCGTGCTGGAGAACCAGCCGAATCTCGACATCTTCCAGCAGGCGGCCGACGACCTCGTGGTCGAAGGCGACACCGTCAAGGGCGTGATCACGCAGACCGGCATCCGCTTCAGCACCCAAACCGTGGTACTGACCACCGGCACTTTCCTCGGCGGCACCATTCACATCGGGCTGGAGAATCATCGTGGCGGCCGTGCCGGCGATCCGCCGTCGATCGCCCTGGCCAATCGCCTGCGCGAGTTGCCGCTGCGCGTTGGCCGCCTGAAGACCGGCACGCCGCCGCGCATCGACGCCAAGTCCGTGGATTTCTCGGTGATGCAGGCCCAGCCCGGCGACACGCCGCGCCCGGTCATGTCCTTCCTCGGCTCGCGCGCCATGCATCCCGAGCAGGTGAACTGCTGGATCACCCACACCAACCTGCAAACGCACGACATCATCCGTGGCGGCCTCGACCGCTCGCCGATGTACACCGGCGTCATCGAAGGCGTGGGGCCGCGCTACTGCCCGTCGATCGAAGACAAGATTCATCGCTTCGCCGACAAGGACTCGCATCAGGTGTTCATCGAGCCGGAAGGCCTGAGCACGCACGAGCTGTACCCGAACGGCATCTCCACGAGCCTGCCGTTTGATATTCAGATGGCCTTGGTGCGTTCGATTCGTGGCATGGAAAACGCCCATATCACGCGTCCCGGCTATGCCATCGAATACGATTATTTTGATCCGCGTGACCTCAAGCACACGCTGGAAACCCGGGTCATCCACAACCTGTTTTTCGCGGGACAGATTAATGGCACCACCGGCTATGAAGAGGCCGGGGCGCAGGGTTTGCTCGCCGGTGTGAACGCCGGGCTGCGCGCGCAAGGCAAGCCGGGCTGGTACCCGACCCGCGATCAGGCTTACCTCGGCGTGCTGGTGGATGACCTGATCACGCTCGGCACGAAAGAGCCGTATCGCATGTTCACCTCGCGTGCCGAATACCGGCTGATGCTGCGCGAAGACAACGCCGATCAGCGCCTGACCGAGCAGGGCCGGGCGCTGGGCCTGGTCGATGATGTGCGCTGGGCCGTCTATTGCGCCAAGCAGGAGGCCATCGAGCGCGAAAATCAGCGCCTGAAGACGGCCTGGCTGCATCCCGGCAGCGTCGGCGCGCAGGCGTTCACGGCATTGACGGGCCAGGAGCTGAATCGCGAAAGCAATCTGCACGATCTGCTCAAGCGTCCGCAAGTGAGCTACGCCCAGCTTGCTGAGCTGGTGCCGGATGCCGGTGCGCTGGCCGCTTTCGGTGCTGATGCCCCCAATGCGGTGGATTTGCGAGAAGCAGTTGGCGAGCAGATCGAAATTGCCGTGAAATATGCCGGCTATGTGGATCGTCAGGGCGATGAAGTTGCGCGTCTGCGTGCGCAGGAAGGCATGGCGCTGCCCGCAGACTTTGATTACGACGCCGTGCAGGGCTTATCCAACGAAGTGCGCGCCAAGCTCAAGGCCGCCCGGCCGGAAACGCTGGCGCAGGCCGGGCGCATCCCCGGTGTCACGCATGCGGCGGTGTCGCTGCTGCTCATCATGCTGAAAAAACAGGGCCGCCTGCGCGTGCCGCAAGCCGTTCAAGGATAATTCATGGCAAAGCAACGACTGGCTGCAGACTGGCCTGTAGCCGCTGAAAAGCGCCTGCGCGAAGGTATCGCCGCGATGAGCCTGAGTCTGGATGACGCGACCATTGCGCGACTGATGACCTTTCTTGCGGGGCTGGTGAAGTGGAACCAAGCGTTCAATTTGACCGCGATCCGTGACCCGCTGACCATGGTCGACAAGCATCTGCTCGACAGCCTGAGCCTGTTGCCGCTGATCGGCACAGACAGCCTGATCGATATCGGCACCGGTGCCGGCTTGCCCGGCTTTGTGCTGGCGCTGGTGCAGCCCGAGCAAGACATCACCTTGCTCGACTCGAATGGCAAGAAAACGCGCTTTCTCAAGCAGATGGCGGCAGACATGGGCATGCACAAAGTCACCGTGGTCAACGCCCGCTGCGAGGAGCATGTTGGCCAATATGCGCAGATTTGCAGCCGTGCATTCGCCAGTCTGGCCGACATGGTCAACGGCACGGCGCATCTTTTAGCGCCCGATGGCCGCTGGCTAGCCATGAAGGGCCATATCCCCGACGATGAAATAGCTGCACTACCGGCTGTCGCGGCACTCGAAAACACCCCCCCATTGCGAGTACCCTTTGCGGCTGATGCCCGACACCTGATTGTGTTGCGGCCCGCGCATTGAAGTCCGGCAGGTTTACACCTGTCGGCGGGGAAGTTAATGGACAAGATTTTTGCAGTCGCCAACCAGAAAGGCGGCGTCGGCAAGACCACCACCAGCGTCAATCTGGCGGCGTCGCTGGCGGCCACGCGCCGCCGCGTGCTGCTGGTTGACCTTGATCCGCAGGGCAACACGACCACTGGTTCGGGCATCAGCAAGCATGATCTCGTGCACAGTGTTTACGATGTGCTGCTTGGGCAGGTGACAGCGGCGGAAGTGATTCTGGCCTCGCCGGGTGGTTATGACTTGCTGCCGGCCAATGGCGATCTGACGGCGGCGGAAGTGGAGCTGCTCGATTCGCCGCGCAAGGAGCAGCGCCTGAAAGAGGCCCTGGCACCGCTGCTGGCGCGCTACGACACCATCATCATTGATTGCGCGCCATCACTGAGCATGCTGACGCTGAATGGTCTGGTCGCTGCTGATGGCGTGATCATCCCCATGCAGTGCGAGTATTACGCGCTCGAAGGGCTGGCGGCGCTGACCGAAACCATTCAGCGCGTGGCTGAGACCGCCAATCCGTCGCTGCATATTGCCGGCATCCTGCGCACCATGTTTGACCCGCGCAACACGCTGGCCAATGATGTGTCGAAAGAGCTGATCAGCCATTTTGGCGACAAGGTGCTGAACACCATCATTCCGCGCAATGTGCGGCTGGCGGAAGCACCTGCGCATGGCGTGCCGGTGTTGCAGTACGACAAGAACTCCCGTGGAGCCATGGCCTATCTGGCTCTGGCTTCGGAACTCCTGCGCCGACAGAAGCGCGGTTAAGCCCCAGCGGCCATGACAGAAGAGACGAATAACGCCATGTCGACGATCAAGAAACGCGGATTAGGCGGCAATCGCGGGCTCGATGCCCTGCTTGGCACTGTCCGCAAAGTGCAGCAGGAAGTGACCGCTGTGGCCTCCGGCCTGCCACCGGAAGGCGAGCTGAAGATGCTGCCAGTCGAATTCCTGTCACGCGGACGCTATCAGCCGCGTCGCGACATGGATCCGGAGGCGCTGCAGGAGCTTGCCGACTCGATCAAGGCGCAGGGCATCCTGCAGCCTATCGTGGTGCGCGAGATCGGCGAGCAGCGCTACGAGATCGTCGCTGGTGAACGCCGTTGGCGCGCAGCCCAGCTGGCTCAGCTCGACAAGGTGCCGGCGCTGATCCGCGAATTCAGCGACGAAGCCGCGATTGCGCTGGCGCTGATCGAGAACATCCAGCGCGAGGATCTGAATCCGCTGGAAGAGGCGCT
>CALEYY010000048.1 GCA_937928295.1 uncultured Moraxellaceae bacterium | reverse complement strand
ACTGCACTCCGCCAACGGCGTCGATAGATTCCAGACGGGGAACTATCGACCCCCACCGGCGGACACACGCCACCGCCCATGGCGGGTGGGATTGCGCTCTCGACGAATCTACGCAGCGTGCAGAATCCGAGAAGAGGCGTCCTCGATACTCCGATTCGGTGTCATCGTCGACGTCGCGGCACCCGCGCTGCCCCCTGTGACGACCTGACGCCACCACGCTTCACGTTCCTCGGATTCCGGCCACACCACCACATCGAGGTCATCGACATCCATGCGAGTACTCCTTCATGTCCTCTGACCACCTGTTACCCCGCCTACGGTCCTGTAAACCCTTCACAGCTTCGACGTCGGATCGACCGTCGACTCCGCCACCAGCGCCGGGCTCGGCATGCCGATCTTCGGGCACCATGTGCCGCGGTGCCCGCCGGGAGGCAGTTTCGTGGGCAACAACGCCCCGAGGTGGTCGTAGCGCTGGACATGCAATCCCCCACTACTACCGCCGTTGGCCGCCGTCGCCGGTTCATCATTGATGGGCTGGGTCAGGCACAAAGTGTTGCCATCGTGACGATAAAACAGGCGCACATGACCTGAAGCAGCGACATTGCGCAGCGGCTCGCCGGCACCGAGCAAACCCAGTACCGCATCGTAAAAACGCTTGGAACGCTCGATGTCGTTCGAGCCGAGCATGATGTGATTGAACATCGTTTATCTCCGTGGATGCCGGCGAAATGCCGGGGTGAGTCAAGGATGGGTCACAGCCGAAGCATCAATCCTAGCCAAATTTTGCGTTGAAGCGCTCATCGCTCATGACCAGCAACAACACCGCCTCGATGATAGACACGAATGCTGGAATGAAAGTCCAGCACAGCAACAAATAGATAATGCCCCAGCCAGTCTGGCCGAGGTAGAACTTGTGAATGCCAAAGCCGCCGAGGAAAAATGCCAGCAGCACCGCCGCCAGCTTGCTACGGCCATTGGGCACGATATTGCCAAGCTGGATCACGCCGGGCACGGGCAGCTGACGCAGACCACAAGCCGGGCAGATCTCGGCTTTGGCGTGGATGGCGGCACCGCAGTCGCGGCAGAATTTGTTGTCATCCATGGGTATTGGCTCTTGATAATTAGTGCGCTGAGGCCAGCTTGAGGCCGATGATGCCGGCGAAAATCAGCGCCAAGCTGAGCCCGCGCGCCAGTGTGGCCGGTTCGTTGAACAGCACCATGCCGAGGATTGCGGTGCCGATGGCACCGATGCCGACCCAGACCGCATAGGCGGTGCCCACGGGCAGCGTCTTCATGGCCCAGCCGAGCAGGCCGACGCTGATCGCCATGGCCGCCAGCGTGCCCACGGAGGGCCAGAAGCGCGAAAAGCCATCGGTATATTTCAGGCCGATGGCCCAGACCACTTCAAACAGGCCGGCCGCGAGCAGGATGATCCAGTTCATCGCATCAAGCCAGATACAGGGCCAACAGGCCCAGCGCGGCCGGCATGGCCTGCACATAGAGAATCTTGCGGCCCACGGTGATGGCGCCGTAAATACCCGCCACGACCACGCAGCTCAGGAAAAACACTTGCACCGCCAGACCTTCCGCGCCGAGGCACAGACCCCAGATCAGGCCGGCCACGAGAAAGCCGTTGTACAAACCCTGATTCGCCGCCAGCACGCGCGAGGTTTCAGCTTCCGCCAGGGTCATCTTGAAGGTCTTGAGGCCGATGGGGCGAGTCCAGAGAAACATCTCCAGCACAAGAAACCAAGTATGCAGCAGCGCAACAAGGGCAATGATGAAGCTGGCCAACAGGCTCATGGGGTATCTCCAGCGGTAGCGGGTGGGACGAAGCGGGCATCCACATAAACCCAAGCCTGCAGGCCCGATGCCAGCGTAACCGATACGCGACGATAGGCGGCAACTTCGTAGCGATCGGCCTGTGTCAGCTCGTCGGGCGAGATGCGGAATACCCGCCCCGCCACGCTGTGTGCCGGGTCGCCGCTATAGCTCAGGATGGGGTGATGGGTCTGGCCGCTAGTGGCCACGACATCAGCATCTTCAATCAGCACCATGGCCTGCTCGAAGCCGGGCAGCACATCGGCGCTGCCATCGAGCAAGCGGCCAAAGGTGGACAGCTGAACGGCGTCGAGCTGCAGGGTGCCGTAGGAAAAGAGACGCTCGCTGTGCATCAGTTCGCCACGACCACACCGCAAGCCATGCGTGGCCCGCCGCCACCGAGCATGGCGGGGTGATCGGCATGATTATCGCCACCGATGTGCAGCATCAGCGAACGGCCGACCATGTCGCTCGGTTTCAGGCGAGGCGCCAACACCGGTTGCGAGGCCGTGCCATCTGTCTCGACAAACAACGGAGGCAGATCGCCGACATGGCCATCGCCCCAAGGCTCGCCATGTTTGTTGGACCCGGTCAGGTCAAGATGACCACCAGCGGCCAGTGCGGCGACCGGCTTGCCATCTTTGTCTTTGGGGGCACAACTCGGATTTTGGTGCACATGAAAACCGTGCAGGCCCGGCGGCAAGCCGTGCAGCACCGGCGTAAACACCAGTCCGTAGGGGGTATTGGTGATGGTGATGCTGCCTACCGCAGCAACATCACCCGTGGCATCGACCAGGTTCATGGCCACATGGCTGGCCGCCGAAACCGTGAACGAGGAGCACGCCAACAACAAACCAAGTACTTTTTTCATTGCATTACTCCAGAAGCTTTCACCGTTCAGGGCCATCCATTCTCAGCTTTCTTCGCCGCCAATCAAGCGATAAGTCACCGCGCCGAGCAAGGCACCGAGAACAGGTGCGACCCAGAACAGCCAGAGCTGATCAAGCGCCCAGTCGCCCACGAAGACCGCTACGGCGGTGCTACGCGCCGGGTTAACAGAGGTATTGGTGACGGGGATGCTGATCAAGTGAATCAGTGTCAGCGCAAGACCGATGGCAATCGGCGCAAAGCCGGCCGGGGCACGCTTGTCGGTAGCGCCAAGAATCACGATCAGGAAGAACATGGTCATCACGACTTCTGCGACCAGCGCCGCCAGCAGCGAATAACCGCCCGGCGAATGCTCGCCATAGCCGTTGGAGGCAAAGCCCTTCAGGACATCAAAGCCGGGAGCGCCACTGGCAATGGTGTAAAGCACGCCACCCGCGGCGATGCCGCCCAGCACCTGCGCCACGATATAAGGGGCCAGCTGGTTGGCCGGAAAGCGGCCACCTGCCCAGAGACCGACAGAAACGGCCGGGTTGAGGTGACAACCGGAAATATGCCCAATGGCATACGCCATGGTGAGCACGGTCAAACCAAACGCCAGGGACACACCCAGCAGACCAATGCCGACATCCGGGAATCCTGCTGCCAGCACCGCGCTACCGCAGCCACCCAGAACCAGCCAGAATGTGCCGATGAATTCCGCACCGTATTGCTTCATGTATGCCTCCGGTTTCAATCAATCAACACATGGCCTTCATGACCATGCACGATGCCCGCGACTCACATATATTCAATGACAGGGGTGTCGCGCAATAGGAATGGTGTCAATCACGCTACTCCGTACATCCCTCACCGCTTACAATTCGCGCCATCAACCGCCTCTCCGCCGAGCTTTTCATGAGCGACACTCCTTCGCCGCGCCCGTTCACCGAGCGCATCAAGACCTTCATGCCGCGCACCTCGCCGCTGAACACTTCGCAGCAACGCGGCATGGACGAGTTCGCGCCGCGCTTCGAGCTGAAATTGAGCGATGGCGTGCTGGATACGGCAAAAGTCTTTGGCCGCATGGCGCCACTGACGCTGGAGATCGGCTTCGGCATGGGCCAGACCCTGATCGCGATGGCGGAAGCGGCGCCCGAGCGTGACTTCATCGGCATCGAAATTCACAAGCCCGGCCTGGCGCAGCTCTGCTTCGATGCCGGCACGCGCGGCCTGACCAATCTGCGCTTCTACGCCGACGATGCCGTGCAGGTGCTGGAGCAGGCCGTGGCCGATGGTGGCATCGACACGCTACAACTGTATTTCCCCGACCCGTGGCAGAAAGCCAGGCATCATAAGCGCCGCTTTGTGCGCCCGGATCTGATCGAACTGGTGCGCCGGAAACTGCGCATCGGCGGCCGTTTTCACATGGCCACCGACTGGGCTCCCTATGCGGAATGGATGCTGGAGCACATGGAGGCCGCGCCGGGCTATGCCAATGCCCACGCCAAGGGCGAATACTATCCGCGCCCGGACTGGCGCCCGGTGAGCAAGTTCGAGATGCGAGGCCATGTCGCCGGGCACGGCGTGTGGGATCTCATTTATACGCGGGTAGACTGACATGAATCGGGTCATCGAGCCGGTCAAGCCGGCAAGCGAACCCCGGCCAGCCCTGTTCAGCGGCGGCATCACCGACTGGTTCCTGTTCGCGCTGGCCATGCTGTCACTGGTCCTGCTCGGCTGGCAAAACTTCTTTCATGTCAGCAAGCAGGCGCTCTGGTGGATACGTACCGTGGACTACACGGTATGCAGCATCTTTGCCTTCGAGTTCTTTTATCACTGGCGGCAGGAAGGCTGGACCCGTCAGTATCTTGCGCGCAACTGGTATGCCTTTCTCGGCATGATTCCGGTGTCTAATGTCATTTTCAAGGACTGGCCCATCTTGCGCCTGATCCTGACCATGGCACGCCTCGGTCGCGCCGTTGACCGCATTCTGGGC
>CALEYY010000047.1 GCA_937928295.1 uncultured Moraxellaceae bacterium | reverse complement strand
TTGATAAAAACTTGGCAAATGCGGTCAATTTTTTTCGGGCAGGCTTTGCTACGGTAGGCGGGTCTGAAAGGACGATCTGACCCTAATAAAAAGAATGCCTATGAATATGTCATTGCGTATCGTGTTGGTGCTCTGTGCCTTGCTGCTGTCGGCGTGTGGCGAAGACAGGCCCAGCCCGGTGTTGGCGGCGCCAGCGTTATCGCCAGAGGCTAGAGCGCTTGATGCTGCCCTGAGCTGTCCGCCGACTACCGATTTGAGCCACCAGCCCGTGCTGCTGATTCATGGCACCGGCGCTGACGCCAGCATCTGGCAATTGAACTATGTGCCGCTGCTAAGCAGTCGTGGCTACGATGTTTGCACGGTGACGCTGCCGTTTCATTCCTGGGGCGATATTCAGAACGCCACCGAATATGTGGTGCATGCGATTCGCGTCATGGCTGCACGCTACGACCGGAAAGTGGCGCTGATCGGGCACAGCCAAGGGGCTGCCGAGATGGTTTGGGCCATCAAATGGTGGCCAGATATCGGCCCGATGATTTCCGATTACATCGCGCTGGCCGGCGCCAATCACGGCGCACCGATTGCTGAGCAGGTATGCATCCTAGGGATTTGTCCGCCGGCGGCTTGGCAGCTGAAGCCCGAGTCGCAATTTTTCGCGACGATGAATGCCGGTGATGAAACTCCCGGTGCGCTGCCGTACTCCAGCATCTACAGCGAAACCGATACCACGGCCGTGGCGCCGACTTCGGTGATTGCGGGAGCCAGCAATATTGCTGTGCAACAGCTTTGCCCCGGCCGTGAGGTTGGTCACGCGCAAATGCTGTCGGATGCCGTGGCCTTTGCCTTGGTCATGGATGCTCTGACGCATCCGGGGCCGGCCAGCCCGGCGCGTATTGACCCTGCCGTGTGTGCGGAAGATCGAGCGCCTGGTCTGGATTCGCAGCAGGCGCAGCTCGACGAGCAAGTCGGCTTGGCCTTGTTCCTCCGAACATCGCCAGAGGCTGGGCTGGTGGCTGCCGAACCGCCGTTGCGTGCGTATGCTGTTAAATCTTCTACTGGCCAAGCGAAATAAACCATGAAAACAAGAATAAGCCTGACCCTCGCCATCGCCGCCGCGTTGCTGCTCGCCGGCTGCAGCAAAAACAATGATGCTGCGCCGTCTGCTCCGGCGGTATCGACCCGCGCCGATACGCCGCGTCTGCATCGCGAAGGTCGCTGGATGGTCGATGAAAAGAATCGCATCGTGCTGCTGCATGGCATCAATGCCGTGTGGAAGCTGGCCCCGTCTGCGCCGCCCGATTCGGCGCTGGGCTTTACCGCTGCCGATGCCGACTGGCTGCGCGATCACGGCTTCAACACCGTGCGTCTGGGCACGATTTTCGCAGGCGTGATGCCGCAGGAAGGCCAGATTGATCAGACTTATCTGAACCGCGTGGATCGCGTGGTGCAGCTGCTCGCCAGTCGCGGCATCTGGGTCATGCTCGACTTCCACCAAGATCTCTACAACGAGCGCTACGGCGGCGAGGGCTTCCCGGCGTGGGCGACCTATGACGATGGCGTCCCCAATATTGCCGATGTCGGCTTTCCGGGGAACTACTTTCTGCCCGGCACCACGCGTGCCTTCGACAACCTCTGGGGCAACAAGAATGCGCTCTGGGATCATTACCGCGATGCTTGGAAGGCCGTGGCCGGCAAGTGGAAAAATCAGCCCTACCTGATGGGCTATGACCTCATCAATGAACCGTTTCCCGGCATGGATCTGGCCACCTGCGCCGGGCCGCTCGGCTGCCCGATTCACGATGACCAGAAGCTGCAAGCCTTCCAGAGTCATGTGCTGAAAGGCATCCGCGAGGTGGATAGCAACAATCTGGTCTGGCTGGAGCCGAATATCGTTTTCGACTTCGGTGCCAAGTCCAATCTGGGTCTGATCACCAAGCTCACCGACCCGCAGCTCGGTTTTTCCTGGCACACCTACTGCCTGCCGGCGGCGCTGCTGCATGCGCAGGGCGTCAATGATGTGCCGGGCTGCGCGCAGCTGCATGGCTTGGTGTTTGGCAATGCCGAAGAAGCCATTGCCCGCATGGGGGCCACGACTTTGCTGACGGAATTTGGCGCATCAGATGACTTGCCCGACATCACGAATGTGACGGCGCTGGCCGATAGCCAGCTCACTGGCTGGCAGTACTGGCATTACAAGGGCTGGAACGATCCGACCTCAGAAGACCCAACCGGCGGCGCGCAGAGCATGTTCGTCAAGGACGATGATCTCGGTTCGGTGAAGCTGGACAAGCTCAAGCTGCTGGAGCGCACTTATCCGCAGGCGACGGCCGGGGTGCCGATTTCGCTGGCCTTCGATCCGGTCACGGCCGAGTTCGAATACCACTACACGCCACGCGCGGCGGATGGCCCGACCGAGATTCATGTGCCGGTGGCACTGCATTATCCGGCCGGTTATGTCGTGGATGTCACGGGCGCGACGGTGGCGTCGGCGGCAAACGCGGGCAAGCTGACCCTGCGCAATAACGCCGGGGCCAGCGAGGTGGTGGTGCGCGTTCGTCGCCGTTAATGCAGATGAGGGTGTTGGCCTGCCCTGAGCATCAGCGGTTGACGGTCTTTTCCCACATTTGCAGATACGCCTCGGCAGAGTTGTAGAGCGCCGTAATGGCCGCCTCGCCACCCTCCAGGCGTGTCTCTTCAACAATGTCGGGCAGCAGCCCGTAATGCGCCGAACCTACCTCGTCTGCATGCCAGCTTTTGCCGCTTTCCGGGATCGTCAGCATCTTCACGGTCATGGGCTTGATGCCGGCAAACTGCGGCCCCCAGCCCGGGCCCTTGAACAGGGTGAACGGGTATTTGAGCGGTGCCGAGCCTGCGCCACGAGGCCCTGGGGAGCCGCCGAAGCCGTTGCTGTCCATGCCCACGCCTATCCCGAAAACCGACTCGGTGTTGCGGATCGGTTTGATCTGCGCAATGAAGTCTGAGAGCTGTTTGCCGTCGGGGTTGTACGGGAAAATCACGCCACCCATGCCGAGCATGTCTTTGGCCTGCGCCTGAGCAATGCCGCCATGGCCGCCATGCAGCGAGTTCAGTGGATACTGCGGGCTCTGCGCCTTGGCCAGATCGATGATGTCTTGCTTGATTTCCAGCGAGGCGTGGTCGATGTCTACGATGAACTTCTTTTTCATGATCTGCTGCAGCGCATAGCGCCCCAGATCAGTCAGGCCACGGGCATTGCATTGGCGACGATCGGCCGGGTACAGCGGCAGGCCGAGCGTGCCATTGACGGCCTTGATCAGCACCGCCGTGACCGGATCGTTGCCTGTAGCCGGAATGGCTGTTTGCATGATGGCACCGGGCTGATAGGCATTGAAGCCGGTATAAGGGCTGCCCTCGGTCAGGTACGGCACATCCGGGCAATCCTTGGTTTTCCAGAACTGGTGTGTGCCCAGAAAGCCGATCACATTCAGGGTCAGCGGGCTGAAAATACCGGTGCCGCCCAAGGCGCTGTTGACATCATGGAAGGGGTAAAGCTGGCGCACGCCGAGCTTGTACAGCTCGTCGATCTGGCGATCGATTTCGGCCTTGTCGCAACCGCTGGTTTCGCTGCCATCCGGGTTGAAGACCAGCTTGCAATTGAAGATGTTGGCAAACTCAACGCCGGGAATCACCGCCAGCTTGCCGTCATTGATAACAACGCGCGCTTCCGCCGGACTTTTCACGATGCGGAACCAGCCCTTGCCGGGGCCGCCTTCCTGAGCATCGATATAGTCCTGCATGTCATAGAGATAGTGCAGCTGCTTGACGCCGATGCTGGTGTCGTCGCAATCGGATCCGGGGCGTCCGAAGGCAACCGCTGCGGCTTCGCAGAGCGCCGAGATATTGGTGCCCAGACCCACCATCAAGCGCTGGCCTGAGCGCCAGGAGCGCTCGACCCACCGGTAGTACATGGTTTGATGCGTGTAGGAATGCGCGGTCGGCCAGCCGGCGAAGTCCGGCCAGCCCTTGGTCTCGTGCAGGCTGGGCGTGGTGGTGATGATGGTGTTGCCATCGAGCACGCCCTCGGGGCCGTGAGCGTCCTTGCAATCCTTGAGTGCCTCGGTAACGCCAAAGCGATTGAACATCTGGCCATAGAGCATGCCCGCCGCCGAGCCGCCGACATGGCCGCTGCCATCAGACAGCTCGTGCGACATCATCATGTGCGTATGTGCGTCGGCAAAGCCGATGACCGGCTTGTCGACCCCTTGCCCCTTGTAAGGCTCACCGTCGATGTCTACCGGCATTTCCGGGTAAGCCGTGCAGCCGCTGGTCGGCACAAAGTCGAAGGCCGCCGGTTCGCTCATGAGCAACTTGCCCGAGGCATCGCTGGCGAGTGACTGGCCGATGATGTCGGAGCGCAGCGTGAAATGGCCTTGCGCAGTCGTGTTCACGACCCAGATGACGGCGTCCGATGGGGCGATGGCGCTTTCGACGCCGCTGGCATTGGCGGTTAGAAAAGTCGCGTTGCGGGCATAGATCAGATATTTGCCCAGTGCGCTTGGCTTCATGAAGAAGGGTTCGGCGGCAGACAGCCGCGTGGCACTGGCGGCGTAATCGCCGGTGCTGCCTTGCGCGATGAAGCGATTGCTGGCGACCGACCTGATGGCGTAGCAGCCATTGGCCATGTCATAGCGGGTGACG
>CALEYY010000046.1 GCA_937928295.1 uncultured Moraxellaceae bacterium | reverse complement strand
GCCGTGTCTGTCCGCAGGATCGCCTCTGCGAAGGTGCTTGCACGCTGAACGACGGCTTCGGCGCGGTCACCATCGGCAACACCGAGAAGTACATTGTGGACACCGCGTTCGCGATGGGCTGGCGTCCTGACCTGTCGCATGTGGTGCAGACAGGCAAGAAGGTCGCCATCATCGGTGCCGGCCCGGCGGGTCTGGGTTGCGCCGATGTGCTCACGCGCAGCGGCGTGAAGGCGGTGGTGTTCGACAAGAACCCGGAAATCGGCGGCCTGCTGACCTTCGGCATCCCCGAGTTCAAGATGGAAAAGGCGGTGATGTCGCGTCGTCGTGAAATCTTCACTGACATGGGTATCGAATTCCGTCTCAACACGGATGTCGGCGTCGATGTGAAGATCGAAGATCTGCTCGCCGAATACGATGCCGTGTTCATGGGCATGGGCACCTACACCTACATGAAGGGCGGCTTCCCCGGCGAAGATCTGCCGGGCGTGTATGACGCGCTCGATTTTCTGATCGCCAATGTCAATCGCAACCTCGGTTTCGAGAAGAATCCGGCGGACTACATCGACATGGCCGGCAAGAAGGTCGTTGTGCTCGGTGGCGGCGATACCGCCATGGACTGCAACCGCACCTCCATCCGTCAGGGTGCCGAGAGCGTGAGCTGCGCCTATCGCCGCGATGAAGCCAACATGCCCGGCTCGGTGCGCGAAGTGAAGAATGCCCGCGAAGAGGGCGTTGAGTTCCTGTTCAACCGTCAGCCCATCGAGATCGTCGGTGACGGTAGCAAGGTCACCGGCGTGAAAGTCGTGGAGACTCAGCTCGGCGCAGCCGATGCCCGTGGTCGTCGCAGCCCGGAACCGGTTCCCGGCTCCGAGCAGATTCTGCCGGCCGATGCCGTGGTGCTGGCTTTCGGCTTCCGCCCGAGCCCGGCACCGTGGTTTGCTGACCTGGGCATCGGCATGGATGCTTCCGGTCGCGTGCAAGCGCCGGGTGAGGCCAATGTCAAATTCAAGTTCCAGACCAGCAACCCGAAAGTGTTTGCCGGTGGCGACATGGTGCGTGGTTCTGACCTGGTGGTGACGGCCATCTGGGAAGGCCGTCAGGCCGCCGAGGGCATTCTCGACTATCTCGAAGTCTGAGTTAGCGGGTCTGAAAAAGCCGGGCCTGCTGAGAAGCAGAGCCCGGCTTTTTTGTGCCCGCGAGATGAGGCGGGCAATGCTTGTCAGAGGCTGACGAACCTCATGGCAGCAGGCGTGCCGGGCTCAGGCTTGGAGGCGCGACGAGGAAGGATGTCATCGACAGCGAGCCGAGCACCACATCGTTGAACAGGGTCAGGTTGTCATCTGGCTGGCGCAGGGCCAGGGCGTAGAGCATCGGCCAGTAATGTTCGGGCGTGGGGATGGCGAGCGCAAAGTCATCCCCGGCTGCGAGCGGATCGGCGAGCGCGTCGCGGGCATCGCTAAGCAGCCAGTCATTGAATTGTTTCTGTACAGCAAAGGCCCAGGGCTCCGCTGCGTCCAGCGGCCAGCGCAGCAGGCGCAGGTTGTGCACCATGTCGCCGCTGGCGATGATCAGCACGCCTTCGTCACGCAGCGGAGCCAGCCGTTCTGCCAAAGCCAGATGCCATGCACCTGATTTATTGCGTGCCAGACTGAGCTGCACCACGGGGAAGTCGGCGGCCGGATACATCGGCAGCAGTACACCCCAGCTGCCGTGATCAAGGCCGCGCCGGGCATCGAGCCTGACGGGCTCTGGTGCCAGCAGCTCGGCAACACGCTGCGCCAGCTTAGGGTCGCCAGCAGCGGGGTATTGCACCGCATGTAATGCCGGCGGAAAGCCGCCGAAGTCGTGAATGGTTTCCGGCTGGATGCCGCTGCTGACCGCCACATCGGTCGTCTCCCAATGTGCGGAAATCACCAGAATGGCGCGCGGCCTAGGCAATTGCTGGCCCAGCGCCTGCCAGCTCTGGCTGAATACATTGTTTTCAATGGCGTTCATGGGCGAGCCATGGCCCAAGAACAGAGCGGGTTGACGCATCAACAACATCTCCATGGCATCAGTCGATTTGGCATGATTTGCTTACTTGCGACAGTCATTGCCCTGCGTCTTCCAGTTCAGGATGGTCTTGGCCTTGTCCACTTCAAAGTAGGTCTGGCAACGCAGGCTGCCGGTCTGTTGGCCAAAGCCGAAACCGACACCCGTGCCGAAACCAACGCCACCCCGCGAGCTGCTGAAAATGGAAGTCGAGAGCGTCGGCGCCACGGTATAGCTACCTTGTTTGTCCCACACATAAACCAGGTTGCCGGTTGGTGATTCGAAGCTGCCGGAGGGATAGCCCCAGGCATCCATGACGACCTTGATATTCGAGCCGACCCAGCCTTGAAGCTCGCTTTCGTAACGCTCGCGGGTGGCGCAGCCGGTGAGCACAAGGGCACTCAGCGTCAGTGCGATCAGCTTGGTTTTGGTGCTTGAACCTTGCATGACGAAACTCCCGTTGCCCAGTCAATGTCAAATTCCGTGGATGCTACAATAGCTCCAAAATGCCGGCAGACCTAGTGCACAATCCTGCGCCATGCCGCTCGCCATGACCGACTTGAGAGCCTCCATGCCCGATTTGAAAAGCGACTTGAAGAATGACCGTTTCCTGCGCGCTTTGCTGCGTCAGCCCGTGGATCGCACACCGGTGTGGATGATGCGCCAGGCCGGGCGCTATCTGCCGGAGTATCGCGCCACGCGCGCTCAGGCTGGCGACTTCATGAAGCTCATGATGAACCCGCAGCTGGCCTGTGAAGTGACTTTGCAACCGCTGGATCGCTACCCGCTGGATGCCGCCATTCTGTTCTCCGACATCCTCACCATCCCGGATGCAATGGGGCTGGGCTTGTACTTCGAGACCGGCGAGGGCCCGCGCTTTGCCAAGACCGTACGCACTCAGGCCGAGGTCGATGCGCTGCCGATTCCCGATCCGGAAAAAGACCTGGGCTATGTCATGGATGCAGTACGCACGATTCGTCGCGAGCTCAATGGCCGCGTGCCGCTGATCGGCTTTGCCGGCAGCCCGTGGACGCTGGCGACCTACATGGTCGAGGGCGGCTCGTCGAAGGATTTTCGCGCCGCCAAGACGCTGATGGTGACGCAGCCTGCCGTGCTGCATGCACTGTTGGGCAAGCTCGCGCAGTCGGTCACGGCGTATCTGAATGCGCAAATTCTGGCCGGTGCGCAGGCGGTGCAGATCTTCGACTCCTGGGGCGGTGCGCTGTCGCACGCGGCGTATCAGGAGTTCTCGCTGGCCTATATGCAGCAGATCGTCAACGGTCTGATCCGTGAGCATGACGGCCGTCGCGTTCCGGTGATTTTGTTCACCAAGGGCGGCGGTCAGTGGCTGGAGGCGATGGCCGATACCGGTGCCGATGCTCTCGGGCTGGACTGGACGACTGACCTCGGGCTGGCGCGCCAGCGCGTCGGCCTGCACCATCAGGGCCGGGCCGAACTTCTCCCCCTCGAACCGCCGCAGGTGATCGTAGTGCGAGAGCAGCATGATGCCGTTGCGCGCCGAAATGCCGATCACCGTGACAAAGCCGACCAGCGATCCCAGCGACAGCACACCGCCGGTCAGTGCAACCCCGATCACC
>CALEYY010000045.1 GCA_937928295.1 uncultured Moraxellaceae bacterium | reverse complement strand
GGCGAACGCTTGCTGAGACGGGCCTGAACGACTTCGGTCAGATCATTCGAAAAAATCAATCCGGCATTCCAGATGGCGACATGGTTCAGCGCGTCTGCCAGTGAGTGGTCACGGGCATAATTGAGCACTTCCTTGCTACCCAGCATTGCCATGGGGCTCTTGCTGGCAATCGTGAGCGCTATCTCGTGTACGGCTGCCAACATGGCTTCATGATTCGGAAATACGGCATTGACCAATCCATGCTGCGCGGCTTCCTGGGCCAGAAAACGCCTGCCGGTGTAAGCTAGCTCTCGAACCAGACCGTGGGGCATCAATTGCGGCAAGCGCTGCAGGCTGCCCACATCGGCGGTTAAACCTTGATCGATTTCAGCGATGCAGAAAAAGGCATCTTCCGTGCAGTAGCGCATGTCACAGGCCACGATCATGTCTAGCCCGCCGCCCAGGCATCCGCCCTGAATTGCAGCCAGTACCGGCACGCGCAACTTCTCCAGCGCGGAAAATGTCTCTTGGGCCAGCAGCACGGTTTCCATGAACTGCTTGCGACGATGCGCTTCATCATCGCGGCTTTGGCCGATCAGCTCACTCAGCAACGCGACATCCAGGCCAGCACTGAAATGTTTGCCCGTCGATGACAAGACGACTACCCGCACCGAGGCATCCTGAGATATCGCGTTGATGGCCTGAGGAAACTCTCGCCAGAAGTCCTTGTTCATGGCGTTCAGCGCCTGTGGCCTGTTCAGCTTCAGGTGTGCGACATGATCGGCGATATGAAGGCCGAGGCTTTGGTATGTCATATAAGCTCCGCTAGGACTCAAGCAGCAGGTTTGCTGGAGGTCTGCGCCAATCCCGCCATTGAAAGGCTCGCCCCGCCCAAGCTCCAGCCACCATCAACCGGCAGCACTACGCCCGTTACAAAGCTCGCCATCGGGCTGGCCAACCACAGACAGGCATCGGCAATTTCCTGCTTCGTGCCGTATCGGCCAAGCGGGATGGACTGGGCCACTTGCCATGTGGCTTCCGGTGTGGACGCCAGGCGAGCCATACCTTCGGTATCGGCAATCGGGCCGGGCACAATGGAATTGACACGCACCCCTGCACTCGCCCACTCCAGGGCAGCCACGCGTGTGATCATGTCTACACCAGCCTTCGCCGCGCAGACATGCATCTGCATCGGCATGGGAATGGCGGCTTGTGGTGCCGACACATTAATGATGCAGGCACCAGGCTTGCGCAGATGGGAATAGGCAAGACGCAGTACATGGAAGGTCCCCATCAAGTCGATATCCACGACCGTCTTGAAGGCATTGGCAGACATGCCCAGAGCCGGCGCGGGGAAATTACCGGCAGCCCCGGAAACCAGGAATTCTCTGCGATTCATGCTTCCTCCTGCTTCGGGGCAATAGACCATTCAGGCCCTGTCCGGGGACTCTATCGATCCGATCAGATCCCTGACCCAGCGCCCTGCAGCATCAAGCGCAGTGGCCGATACGCCGGTCGCAACTCCCGCGTCATCGAGCATCGCGATCACCTGTTCGCTTGCCACGTTGCCCGGTGCGCCCGGTGCGAAAGGACAGCCGCCCAGCCCGCCGATCGAGCCTTCCTCCACCGTGACGACCACATCGTGCGAAGCCATCAGGCGGCGAATCAGCGCCTCATCCAGCGGCTTGGCAAAGCGCAAGTCTGCCACCGTGGTCGAAAGGCCCTTGGCATCGAGCAGGTCGGCCGCCTTGAGCGCCTCGGCCAGCCGCGTGCCGAGTGACAGGATCGCAACCTTGGTGCCTTCGCGCACCACGCGGCCCTTGCCGATCTCGAGCCGCTGGGGAACTTCGGGCAGCGGCACGCCCACGCCATTGCCGCGCGGATAACGGAACGCGATCGGGCCGC
>CALEYY010000044.1 GCA_937928295.1 uncultured Moraxellaceae bacterium | reverse complement strand
AGCCAAGCACAATATCCACGAGACTGGATTTGCCGGCTCCGCTGCTGCCAACAAAACCGATACTCTCTCCTGCCACAATACTCAGACTGACTTGATCCAGAACGCAGGGCAGATCAGCGCGATAGCGAAAATTGACGCCCTCTACGGCTAACTGCTCGAAGCGGGCCTTGGGGCGCTGAGCCTCCGTTGAGGTCAAGATCGGACGGTCTTCACCCAAATTGCGTAGGTCAGCCGCCACCAACGTTAGGCCATATCGACTGCGGCGAAGCTGAGTCAGCGCCATGAGTATGCGATTGGCGCAGGGCATAAGCCGAAAGGCAGCTGCCGCATACAACCCCATGACCAGTACCAGCTCCTGTAAACGATTCTGCCAAGTCAGCACAATGCAAAGCCCCAACACAGCCAGCACAGCGCACAGCTCAATGATCACCCGTGGCGCGTTTGAATAAAGCGTGGATCGGCTTGAGAGATCGCGGGACTCAAACTGAGAGGCTTTGTAGATCGCATGGAAGTAGGCCTCCGTACCAAAGACCTTGATGTCTTTGATGGCACCAATACCGGTATAAAGTGCACGCGCCATCTGCTCCCAGTTTAGGAGGCCGAGCTGCCCAAGATCCTGAATACGCTGACGCAGCCAGCGATAAATAATCACGGCTGGAATACCCATGCCAAGCAAGCTAATCAGTGCCGCAAAAGGATTTGCGGCTACCACTAGGCCCAGAATAAGCAGGCCTGTTAGCAACTCAACACTCAACTGCTGGACAGACATGATCGTCGTTTGTGCATTGCTGATGGCATCGCCCAAGCGTGCCGAAAAGAATGACGGCCCCTTTTCCAGGTGATAGGCATAGCCACGCTGAAGGTAGTTGCCAAACAGACGATCAGAGATATGCAAGGTCAGCGTTCCTTGCAAGCGTGCCTGCATATAAGCACCGACCAATGTGAAGATGGCACGCAGGCAGTAGATAAGCGCAAAAATGCCGACACCAGCAAAGATCAACTGGGCCCGACTATCCTGCATAGCTTGCGGCACCCAATCTCTGAGCACAGGATACCGCACGAACAAGTCAGGCATGGTCACCACCGCCATGAACGGGATGATGGCACCCACACCAACGGCATCCAGCACCGCCGTGAAGAGGTTGTTAATCGCTGTGAGAATCAGCAGCATACGGCCTTCCGGGCCAGATGCCTTAACCACAGTGATCAGATCCTTGGCAAAGCCGGGGGATACTTCATTCATGACACACAATCTCGTTCACGCGGCTGACAGCCGCTGCCAAAGCTCCAGCCAACGCTGGCGGAACTGCTCGAAGGTAAAATCACGCGCATAACGCGCTTGCGCCTGCTGCCCGAGACGCTGACGCTCATCGGGATCACTCAGCAGCCGTGTGAGATGGGTGGTCAAGGCCTCGACATCGCCATAATGGACGAGATAGCCCTCTT
>CALEYY010000043.1 GCA_937928295.1 uncultured Moraxellaceae bacterium | reverse complement strand
TCGAAGGCCTGCAAAGCAACCCAGCCGGCGATACCGCCGTCGAGGCCGCCGTCGCCGCCAAAGTCAAAGCGATCTGCGCCAAATACCCAGTCTACGCCGCCTAACCTGAGCCTGCCCTGAGCGGGGGCCGTCCTGTCTGAAAGCGTTAGCTCCACCGTGCTTTCAGACAGGACGGCCCCCACTCAGGGCATGCTCAGATCAGGCGGCGTAGACCGGGTATTTGGCGCAGATGGCTTTGACCTTGGCGGCAACAGCAGCCTCAACATCCACATTGCCGGCTGGGTTGCCTTGCAGGCCTTCGATGACATCGGCGATCCAGCCGGCGAGCTCGCCGCACTCGGCTTCAGTGAAGCCACGGGTGGTGACGGCCGGGGTGCCGATGCGGATGCCGGAGGTCACGAACGGTGAGCGCGGGTCGTTGGGCACGGCGTTCTTGTTCACGGTGATGCCGACACGGCCGAGCGCAGCGTCTGCGTCCTTGCCGGTGATGTCTTGCTTGATCAGCGAGAGCAGGAAGAGATGGTTCTCAGTGCCACCGGATACGATGTCGAAACCACGAGCCATGAGCACGCGTGCCATGGCCTGGGCATTGGTCACGACCTGCTTTTGGTAAGTCACGAACTCGGGCGACATGGCTTCTTTGAAGCACACGGCCTTGGCGGCGATGGCGTGCATCAGCGGGCCGCCCTGATTGCCGGGGAACACGGCCGAGTTCAGCTTCTTTTCGATTTCTTCGTTGGCACGCGCCAGGATCAGGCCGGAGCGCGGGCCGCGCAGGGTCTTGTGCGTGGTCGTGGTGACGACATCGGCGAACGGTACCGGGTTCGGGTAGATGCCTGCAGCGACCAGACCGGCCACATGCGCCATGTCTACAAACAGGTAGGCACCGACTTTGTCAGCGATGGCGCGGAAGCGCGGGAAGTCCAGCACCTGCGAGTAGGCGGAGAAGCCGGCGATGATCATCTTTGGCTTGTGCTCGACGGCCAGGCGCTCGACTTCGTCGTAGTCGATCAGGCCGGTGGCGGTGTCGAGACCGTACTGCACGGCGTTGTAGTTCTTGCCGGAGAAGTTGACCTTGGCACCGTGGGTCAGGTGACCGCCGTGGGCCAGCGACATGCCGAGCACGGTATCGCCAGCGCTGAGCAGGGCCAGGAAGACGGCGCTGTTGGCCTGCGAGCCGGCATGCGGCTGCACATTGGCGTAATCGGCACCGAACAGCTGCTTGGCGCGATCAATCGCCAGCTGCTCGATGATGTCTACATATTCGCAGCCACCGTAGTAGCGCTTGCCCGGATAGCCTTCGGCGTACTTGTTGGTCAGCTTCGAGCCCTGCGCTTCCATGACGGCCGGCGAGCAATAGTTTTCCGAGGCAATCAGTTCGATGTGCGCTTCCTGGCGAGCATCTTCCTGGCCGATGGCTTTCGCCAGTTCCGGATCGAAGGTGGCGAGGGTCTGGTCTGGGCTGAACATGGGCAACTCCGTCAGAAAGGGCGGGCCAGCAGGGGCGATTGATCAAAGAGGCGGCAGATTCTACCGGAAAGTGCCGCAAATAACAGGTGAACTCATTGGACAGACAACATGAACAGCGCTCATGTCCGTGAAAAGTCACGCCAGACCACCCCCTTGAATGTTACATCGTTCAATGTAATGATCGGAGCAACTGAACGCCCTTAAGTTTGTGCGGAGACCCGTAACATCATGCCAACCAGCCAATTCATCACCAGCACCGACGGCCTCAAGCTTCATGTGGCCACGCTCGGCGACCCGGCCAACACACCCATCGTGCTGGTACACGGCTACCCGGACAATCACCAGGTCTGGCTCCCCGTTGCCGAACTGCTGGCCTACCAGTTCTTTGTCATCGCCTACGATGTGCGTGGCGCTGGCCGCAGCGAATCCGGCCGCCAGGTCAGCGACTACTCGCTCGACCAGCTCTCGCAAGACCTCATGAGCGTGGCCGATGCCGTCATTCCTGGCCGCCGCTTCCACTTGGTTGGCCACGACTGGGGCTCGATCCAGAGCTGGGAGTCGGTCACCACCGAACGCCTGCGCGACCGCATCGCCAGCTACACCACTATCTCCGGCCCGGCGCTGGATCACGCCGCACACTGGATGCGCACTCGCCTGTCGCCCGCCAGCAGCCTGCCCTTGAAAGAGCGCCTGAAAGCCGTGAAGCAGTTCGGCAGTTCCTGGTATGTGGTGATGTTCCAGCTGCCGGTGCTGGCGCCCACGCTGTGGCAGGCTGGCCTCGGCAAGCTCTGGCCGAAGTACCTGAAGCATCGCGAAGGCGTTGCGGAAAGCACGCCGAATCCGACCCAGATCGAAGATGGCAAGGAGGGCGTGCAGCTCTATCGTGCCAATTTCCTGCCCAAGCTGGCCAACCCGGAACCGCGCTACGCCAGCTGCCCGGTGCAGCTCATCGTGCCGCGCTTCGACAACTACGCCAGCCACAACCTGTATAGCGACCTGTCGCAATGGGTGCCGGAGCTGTATCGCCGCGACATCGACGCCACGCACTGGGTCGTGCTCAGCCATCACGCACTGATCGCCCAGTGGGTCACCGAATTTGTGTCTGCCTGCGAGCTTGGCGAGCAAGACAGCCTGTTCGCCCACTTGCGCGCCAATCCCAGCGAAGCCGCTTAATTACTGCCTGACTATTTGTTTGAGAAGCATGGAGACCGACATGACTAGTGAAGCACCTGCTCGTACAGCAACAGCACTGCCCACCCGCCGCGTGCAATTCAATCTCGACAGCACGCCGCTGCACTGGCTGCCCGGCGACAACTTCTCCAGCCACATGATCAACGGCATTCACTTACTGCTGCCCGCCGGCGAACTGTGGTTCTGCCGCGTCTACAACAAGGCGCTGCCGATGGTCACCGACCCCGTGCTGCGCGAAGAAATGACCGGCTTCATCCGCCAGGAAGGCATGCACGCCCGCGTTCACAAGGAAGCGCAGAAGTATCTGACGCGTCACGGCATCGAAACCGACACCTACCTCAGCCGCGTCGACAACCTGTTCAGCAAAGTCCTCGGCGACAAGCCGCTGGGCATTGCAGGCCTTAGCGGCCCGCGCATCGACAAACACTGGCTGATCATCCGCGTCGGCGTCATCGCCGCCATCGAGCATTTCACCGGCGTACTCGGCCAATGGGCCATGGACAACAAGAGCTGGGATGCCGGCGACCCCATCATGGCCGATGTGTTCCGCTGGCATCTCGCCGAAGAGGTCGAGCATCGCACCGTCGCGTTTGATGTGTACGAACACCTGTGCAAGAACGAGCCCGCGTTCTACCTGACCCGTCAGGCACTGATGGCCGTGGTCTTCCCGCTCTTCATCCACTTCCTGCTCGAAGGCTATCGCAACATGGCGCGTCAGGATGTGAGCGACCCGGCCGGCCAGCGCATGGCACGCAAACCGTTCTGGACGCTGCTGCGCGAAGTCGAGCGCGTCGGCAAGCTGACCCACAACATCCCGCAGTTCAGCTTTTTGGTGTCGGCCACTAAGCGCTGGATTTCGCCCAGCTTCCATCCCATCCATGAGGGGAATACGGAGCAGGCGCTGAACTATCTGGCGCGTTCGCCGGCAGCGCAGGCAGCGGCGTTAGCGGCAGCAACCTGAATCAGGCGCGGCGGCGTAGGATGGCGTAGCCCATCACCGCCGCCAACACCGAGGCCAGCAACACCGCCAGCCTATCCACCAACTCCACGCTGCTGCCGGAATGCTGAAACGCCAGCGAACTGATGAACAGGCTCATGGTGAAGCCGATGCCACAGAGCACGGCGGCACCATAGAGCTGGCGGTATGAGGTGTTGTCCGGCAAGGTCGCCCAGCCGAGTCGTATGCACAGCCAGGAAAAGGCAAAGATGCCGAGCTGCTTGCCCAGCACCAGCCCCAGAAAAATGCCCTGAAACACGCTATTGCTCAGCACATCCATGCCGATGCCTTGCAGGCTGACACCGGCGTTGGCAAAGGCAAACACCGGCACAATGAAGAATGCGACCCAGGGCTGCAGCGCATGCTCCAGGCTTTCCGCTGGGGAATGGCCATCGGCGTCATGGTGCACCGGCATCGCCAGCGCAATCACCACGCCCGCGAGCGTGGCATGCACACCCGATTTCAGCACGCTGACCCAGAGCACTACGCCCACCACCATGTAGATGGCAATGCGCCGCACGCCGAACACATTGAGCAATATCAGCACCGCCGTGGCCGCCGCCGCGACGGTCAGCGACAGCACCGAGAGCTGGCTGGTGTAGAACAGCGCAATGATGATGACCGCGCCGAGATCGTCCATGACCGCCAGCGCCAGTACGAAAGCCTTCAGCGCCGGTGGCACGCGCGAACCGAGCAGGGCCAGCACGCCCAGCGCAAAGGCAATGTCGGTGGCCGACGGAATCGCCCAGCCTTGCAGCAGCACCGGGTCATGCCAATTCAGCGAGGCATAAATCAGTGCTGGCACGACCATGCCACCGACGGCAGCAAAGCCGGGCAAGGCCAACTGCCGCAGGCTGCTCAAATGGCCGTGGATGACTTCGCGCTTGATCTCCAGCCCGACCATGAGGAAGAACATGGCCATCAGACCGTCGTTGATCCAGAGCAGCAGCGACTTGTTGATGTCCAGCGCGCCCACGCGCACCTGCACCGGCACCGACAGCAGCGCTTCGTAGAATGCGACGCCGCCGCTGTTCGCCAGCAGCAGCGCAACGGCCGTGGCCAGCATCAGCAGCAGCCCGGCCTGAACCTCAGTGGTGAGTTGTTTCCAGTGTGTCAGCACAGTTTCCCCTTGCCCGAGTGTTTAGCCGTACAGCGCTTGCCGGCTTCGGTATAATCGCGACCTTTCCCAGCTGCAACGAAGGTCTGTTTCATGGCTCAGTATATCTACACGATGAATCGTGTATCGAAATTGGTTCCGCCCAAGCGCGAGATTCTCAAGGACATCTCCCTGTCGTTCTTCCCCGGCGCCAAGATCGGCGTGCTCGGCCTGAACGGCTCCGGCAAGTCCACTTTGCTGAAAATCATGGCGGGAGTCGACAAGGATTTCAGCGGCGAAGCCCGCGCGGCGGCTGGCACCAAGATCGGCTATCTGGAGCAGGAACCACATCTGGATCCAGCCAAGAATGTGCGCGGCAATGTCGAAGACGGCGTGCGTGAATGCCTCGACGCCATGGCCCGTCTCGACGAAGTCTTCGGCGAATACGCCATGGAAGATGCCGATTTCGACAAGCTCGCCGCCGAGCAGGAAAAGCTGGAATCCATCATTCAGGCCTGGGATGGTCACAACCTCGACAACCAGCTCGAACAGGCCGCCGATGCGCTGCGCCTGCCCGCCTGGGATGCCGAGATATCGACTCTGTCCGGTGGTGAGCGCCGTCGCGTCGCGCTCTGCCGCCTGCTGCTGTCCAAGCCGGACATGCTGCTGCTCGACGAACCCACCAACCACCTCGACGCCGAGTCGGTGGGCTGGCTGGAGCAGTTCCTGAAGAACTTCCCCGGCACCATCGTGGCCATCACCCACGATCGCTACTTCCTGGAAAATGTGGCCGAGTGGATTCTCGAACTCGACCGTGGCCGTGGCATTCCCTACCAGGGCAACTACACCGGCTGGCTGGAGCAGAAGAGCGCTCGCTTGGAGATGGAAGATCGCCAGGAAGAGGCTCACACCAAGGCGCTCAAGCGCGAGCTGGAGTGGGTGCGCAGCAATCCGAAGGCGCGTCAGGCCAAGTCCAAGTCGCGTATGCAGGCCTTCGAGGAGCTGTCCAGCAAGGAATTCCAGAAGCGCGCCGAGACGCAGGAAATCTACATTCCGCCAGGCGAGCGCATGGGCGATCAGGTCATCGAGGTGAAGGGCATCGCCAAGTCCTTCGGCGACCGTCTGCTCTATGAGAACCTGAGCTTCACCGTGCCCAAGGCCGCCATCGTCGGTATCGTCGGCCCCAACGGCGCGGGCAAGACCACGCTGTTCCGCATGATCACCGGCGAGCAGAAGCCGGATGCTGGCGAAGTTGTGGTCGGCCAGAGCATTAAGGTCGCCTACATCGGCCAGATCCGTGATTCGCTGGACGACAGCAAGACGGTCTGGGAAGAAGTCTCCGGCGGCCTCGACATCATGAAGGTCGGCGACTACGAGATTCCGTCGCGCGCCTACATCGGCCGCTTCAACTTCAAGGGTCAGGATCAGCAGAAGCGTGTCGGCGAACTCTCCGGTGGTGAGCGCAACCGTCTCCAGCTGGCCAAGATTCTGCAAGCCGGCGCCAATGTGCTGCTGCTCGACGAACCCTCCAACGACCTCGATGTAGAAACCCTGCGTGCCGTGGAAGAAGCCCTGCTGACCTTCCCCGGCGTGTCGATGGTGGTGTCTCATGACCGCTGGTTCCTCGACCGCATCGCCACGCACATCCTCGCTTTCGAAGGTGAGAGCGTGGAGTGGTACGACGGCAACTACACCGAGTACGAAGAGTATCGTCGCAAGAAACTCGGCAACGAAGCACGCCCGCACCGAGTGAAGTACAAGAAGATGAGCTGAGGCCGGGGCGCGCGATTCAGGTCAACTGCATCGCGCGCCAACCGTTACACTGGCCCACACTTCCCGAGGTAAGCACCATGTCTACATCCACACCAAACGGTCGCCCCAGCCTGCTCATCATCGCCGCCATTGCCGTCACCCTGCTTTCGGGTGTCGGCATCGCCAAGATGATGAACTGGCTGCCCGCCAGCACGACTGAAGAAGCCAAGGCTGTTGCTGAGGCAGCAAAAGCCGATGCCGACAGCAACGCCGGCACCGCGAACAGCGGCAATGAAAAGACCGCCGCCAGC